>JALSOD010000301.1 GCA_026986655.1 Caldifarciminota bacterium
CTTTTTAAAGAAAATAGAAACTGCGTACCGAGAAAAACTCTTCTCTATCGTTCAGGAGTTAGAAAAGGTGTCTGGGCGATGAACCATATCCTTGGATGCGCCCATGGATGCCGATACCCGTGCTATGCTTTCAAAATGGCAGTTTCCTTTGGCCGAGTTAAGAACTACAGCGAATGGATAAAGCCACGAGTTGTATGTAATGCTCTGTGGCTGCTCAAAAGGGAACTTCGAAAATATCATCCTGATGAGGTTCACATGTGTTTATCAACAGACCCGTTCATGTATGACTGGAAAAGTGGGGGATTGATCAAAGAAATTAAAGACCTAACCCTATCTTTAATTGAGGAATTGAACTCAAGGGACATCAGGGTCGTAACTTTAACAAAGGGGTTCTATCCGGACGATTTATTGGATACCTCACGATTTCTGCAATCAAATAAGTTTGGAATTTCCATCGTCTCTTTTAATCCCGCATTCAGGAAAAAATACGAACCATTCACAGCTCCATACGACCTGAGAATAAATTCACTTTTCAAGCTTCATAGGGCTGGGTACGAAACCTGGGTAAATATGGAACCCTATCCTGTTCCAGAAGTTGACCCTACTGCGTGGAATATTAAAGAGTTATTGGAGAAAATCAAATTTGCTGATAGAATTAGACTTGCTCGTTGGAACTATAATGTAAAGATCACAAAGAAGGCAAAAAAATTCTACAAGGATATCGCCAGGAGTTTCTTGGATTTCTGTCAAAAAAATCAAATCGATTGTCACTTGGATCTTTGAATTTTTATGAAATAGAGAGGAGACCTTTACATTTAAGAATCTCTATGGTTTTGAAGAAACTTTCAATAAGAGAATCCCCTTCCAATGGAAGGGGATTCTCTTATTCTTCTCTTGTTGCTTCTATATTTTACACTGCCAGGCTATTAGCCCGGCGAGTATTTTTATTTCTCGAAGAACTTAACAATAATATCCTTTAAAGTCGGATAGCCAATCTCCTGTAACTCGTATTTCACTCTAACCCAGGGTTTGTTCATATTTAAAATCCTACCTAAATTCACAGGAGTGGCGACAATAACTACGTCTGCAGGTACCTTGTTAATAGTTTCCTCAAGCTCCTTTAACTGTTTCTCACCGTATCCAAGAGCTGGTAAAACGTCTGTTACATGAGGATACTTTTCGTAGGCCTCTTTTATAGATCCAACAGCATACTCAACCGGACTTACAATTTCACTTGCACCATACTTGTTTGCTGCCACATATCCAGCCCCATAGGACATCTCACCATGTGTGAGTGTTGGACCATCCTCGATTACGAGAACTCTTTTTCCGGTGATAATTTCACCGTTTTCCAAATACAATGGAGAGGCGGCCTCCACGATTTGAGCACCTGGATTAACTTCCCGAATATTCTCCCTCACCGTATCAACATCTTCTGGATAGGCAGTGTCAATCTTGTTGATGACCACTACATCTGCCATTCTGACATTAACCTCACCTGGATAATAGGTCAGTTCATGGTATGGACGATGTGGGTCTGCAACGACGATAAAGAGATCAGGTTTAAAGAACGGCATATCGTTGTTACCACCGTCCCATAGCACCACATCAGCCTCTTTTTCAGCCTGTCTCAGTATCTTTTCGTAATCCACCCCCGCATAAACAACGTTTCCGCGCTCGATATGAGGCTCGTATTCTTCTCTCTCTTCAACTGTGCACTCATATTTATCCAGGTCTTCAAATGTCGCAAACCTCTGGACAACCTGCTTTCTTAAATCACCGTAGGGCATAGGGTGACGCACAACAACCACTTTCTTGCCAAGCTCGCGGAGAATGTCAGAGACTCGTCTCGTGGTCTGACTTTTTCCACATCCTGTTCTCACTGCACCGATCGCAATCACCGGCTTTTCAGATTCAAGCATCGTATCCTTCGTTCCAAGAAGCCAGTAATCGGCACCCGATGCAACACATCGAGAGGCAAGATGCATAACACTCTCATGTGAGATATCGGAATACGAGAACACGCATACATCAACTTTCTTTTCCTTCACAAGTTTCTCAAGTTCGTGCTCGTTGTAAATGGGAATCCCTTCTGGATACAACTTTCCCGCGAGCTCTGCAGGATACACTCTCCCATCGATATTCGGAATCTGAGTGGCTGTAAAGCCTACAACTTCAAACTGCTCATTATCCCGGAAATAAACATTAAAATTGTGGAAATCTCTACCCGCGGCTCCAAGAATCAGAACCTTGATCCTGTCTTTCACTGCTGATCACCTCCTAAATGGATTTTAGAACATCTTCAAAGATTTCAAGCGCAACGGAGACTTCCTCCTCATTGATAACAAGCGGTGGCGACCACCTCACAACACTCTCACCTGCACCAAGAGTAAGAAGGCCTTTTTCGTAACATTTGTAAACTATCTTGTCTCTTAATTTGCCATCGGGTTCCTTTGTTTCCCTATCCTTCACGATATCTACACCTAACATCAGCCCAAGTCCTCTGACATCCCCGATAAATTCGAATCTCTCTTGAAGCTCTTTCAATCCGTTCTTGAGCTTTTCACCCATCTTTGCTGCATTTTCAATAAGACCGTTCTCAAGGAGCTCAATAGTTTTGAGAGAGGCGGCAATTGCAACCGGATTACCACCAAAGGTGGATGAATGTGAGCCGGGTTCCCAATTCATCAGTGAAGTCTTCGCAATTGCAGCTCCGAGAGGGAGACCGGATGCAATTCCCTTCGCAACTGTTATCACATCAGGAATTACTCCAAAATGTTCGATTGCAAACATTCTGCCTGTGCGACCCATTCCGGCCTGAACTTCATCATCAATAAACAAAATATCGTATTTTTTGAGGATTTCATAGAGTCTCGGGTAAAAATCCGCCGGGGGCACCACATAACCACCTTCTCCCTGCACAGGTTCAATTATGAATGCCGCCACATCTTCAGGGGGAGCAACTGTTTTGAATACAGTATTCTCAAGAAAATCGAGAATCGTATCTGTCAATTTATCCGGATGAATCCCGAATGGGGGACGATATGGATCCGGAAATGGAACATGAACAACCTGTGGCACCATAGGGGCGTAGTATCTTCTCTGAACAGCCTTTGAAGCGGTAAGGGAAAGTGATCCAAAGCTTCTACCGTGGAATGCTTTGTAAAATGCGAGATAAATCGGTCTTTTCGTGTGGTATCTTGCCAATTTAAGGGCAGCTTCGTTGGCCTCGGTACCAGAATTTGCAAAAAATACGCGCCGGTTTTTGGCACCCGGAGCGATTTCTGCCAATTTTTCTGCAAGTAGAGTTTGATTCTCATAGTAGAAATCTGCACCTGCCATGTGAAGGAACTTCTCCGCCTGCTCTTTTACAGCTTTAACCACCTCAGGATGTGCGTGTCCGGTATTTGTAACAGCTATGCCGGCAGTCATATCGAGGAACTTGTTCCCATCAATGTCCCACACCCATGCACCCTGGCCTTTATCCATTACGAAGGGATAACTGCGGGTGTAGGCTGGAGATACGTACTTACTATCCCTCTCCAACACCTCTTTTGCCTTTGGACCCGGTAACTCCGTTCTGATCTCTGGTCTCATAGTCTCTCTCCTTCCTTCATTTTTGAGAATTTTAAGAGATAACAGATATAACTTCAACGACTTTGTATATTTCGTATTTTATGCAGAATAATTTGCATAAACACCAGAATTTTGGAATCTTTTCAGAATTTATTCGATTCGTTTAATCTGAAAATTGGTGGAAGGATTTCATTATTTCCGATAAATGCTGGATACTCAAAAATGAAATTATTTATTGAGATTATAGAGAGGGGCGGGCCAAAGGCCCGCCCCTCTCTATTCACTACTCTGGCTGTACAGTCTTCACATAAACAAACTTTCCGTTCTCCACTTTCAGAATCACGGCAGGTTTTATTCCATTCCCGTTCTCAATGGTTATAACCCCGGTGACCCCTTCAAAATCCTTTGTATTTTCAATTTCATCTCTAACCTTTTCCCTATCAAACTTCCCCGCTCTCTCAATGGCATCAAGCAGGATATTATAGGCATCGTAGGAAAGAGCTGACACTGAATCGGGTGACTTCTTGTACTTCTTGTGGAATTCTTTCACAAATCTTTTACCAACCTCGGTTGTTACTCCGTTCTCGTCAAAGTGAGTGGTGAAGTAAAGACCATTAACTGCATCTCCACCGATTTTTATAAGCTCTTCTGCCTGTGCCGCATCTCCACTCATGAAAACCTGTTTGAGACCCAGGTCACGAGCCTGCCTCATTATGAGAGCATCTTCAGTGAAATATCCGGGCACATAAACCATATCAGGGTTAACAGCTTTGATCGATGACAACTGGGCTGTAAAATCCTGGTCCCCAGTCTGATAATAGGTAGTTGAAACGATCTTACCGCCCATCTTTGTGAAATTCTGAATGAAAAAGTTGGCTATACCCACGCAGTAATCCTGCGCTATATCGATCATTACTGCGGCTGTTTTCGCATGTAACTCATCCCTTGCAAACTTTGCTGCAACTTTACCCTGGAAGGGATCGATGAAGCATGCCCTGAATATGTATTTCCTGTTTTGTGTGACAATCGGGTTAGTCGCCCATGGGCTGATCAATGGAACTTCCGCATTTTCCGCGATAGGGGCTGCTGAAAGTGTATTTGAACTTGAAATTGGACCAATTATTGCGAAGACTCCGTCCTTTTTAATAAGCCTCTGTGTAGCATTCGCAGCCTCAATTTTATCAGATTTGTTGTCAACCAGAACAAGCTCAACTTTCTTTCCAAGAACTGTGGGTCTTTCCTCATTTGCAAGTTTTAAACCAAGCCATCCCATCTGACCGTAAGGAGCATTAGGACCTGTTATTGGGAGATTTACACCGATTTTTACTATCTGTGCTGAGGCCATCCCCAGCACCAGTCCAACTGTTAGGGCTACTTTTGAGAGCTTCATACAAAAACCTCCTGTGTTTATATGACTAATTATACATATAATTTGTAATTTTAAAAAGTGTTTTTTCGAGCGTATGATTGTGGGTCGAGCACAGCAGATTAAATTCTACCAATCTTAAACTCTTCATGAAATCATTAGAATCTGTGAAATTTCGAGAAATTGGGAATCTCTGAAATTTGTTAAAAAACATCATACTGGATTTCAAAGGATACAAATACCCGGCAAAATTATCGTAAGCGTATCTGATTTCATCTTCCAACCTCAATTATTACAAATTTTGTCAGGTTTTATTCTTGGTTGACAAAGGAATGAGCTTATTTTAAGATTAGGGCACTTATGAATACAAATAGTGATGCAGAAAAGATAGAGCAGCTCCTCAGAACATTGTCGTATACAGTAAAAAGGAAAGGGAGATCCGCTCTAAAAGATTTTGGGATAACCACACCACAGTTTGACCTGATGGTGAAGATTTATTTTAACGGTGACATGACCCAGGGGAAACTCACACAGGAGCTACACCTTGCCAAAAGTACGGTCTCTGGACTACTTGATAGATTGGAAAGCAAAAATTTTATAAAACGTGAAAAAGACATAAATGACAAGCGTAACGTGATTATATCGCTGACGAACAAGGGAAATGCGGTTATTGAGAGAGTTATCGAAGAACGTGTTAAGTTCCTCAGAAAGCTCATTAAAGACCTCGATGAAAAAGAAGTGCACTCGTTGATAAATTCCCTTGAGCGTCTTGTCTCTGCATCTGAAAATTTTGTAAAATAGTCCACCCTTTCCTGCAAAAGCCAATAACGATTCTAAGGTAATGGGGCCTAAAATAATCAGAAAATTTCATCTTAGTGGTTTTAAATTTCCCTATCAAACAAGTTGAAAATCTTAAATTTTTAAAAGACCTAAAACGCAACTCGGGAACAAATCTGAAAGTAGGGAAGCAATCAAACTTTGTTGAAAACAGGTATTTGGGTTGACACTATTCAATAGATTGATTAATAATAAAGCACTAAATTTAGGAGGACAGTGAGAAAATGGCAAATCATAAATCAGCAATAAAAAGAATAAGACAGGATAGGAAAAAGAGACTGAGGAATAAAAGTTATAAATCCTTTATTAAAACAATGACAAAGAAGTTTCTCAGGGAGGAAGATCCTGAGAAAAAGGAAAAGCTCTTAAACGAGCTATATTCAGTGTTGGATAGAGCTGTGACTAAA
Organism: Caldifarciminota bacterium; assembly: GCA_026986655.1. Lineage (GTDB taxonomy): Bacteria > Hydrothermota > Hydrothermia > B15-G9 > WFZT01 > WFZT01. Next base: position 6,187 of record JALSOD010000301.1, read on the forward strand.
GGTATTTTACACAGGAATACAGTGGCAAGGAGAAAGAGGAAAGCGGCTCTTCTCTTGAAAGCCGTAAAAGAGGGGACAGAGAAGAGTTAGGGTTGGTTGGTAAGGATTTTACTGGTGGGCGGATAGCTCAGCCTGGTGAGAGCGCCTCCCTTACAAGGAGGAGGTCCCAGGTTCGAATCCTGGTTCGCCCACCATATTGCACTTATTGTTTCCAAAAAAATCCCCATTTGAAGAGTTTACGGATCGGATTAGAAGACAATTTTAAAGGGCAGGATATTATATTCAAAATTAACTTCATTTAGAAAAATTTTGGTTTATGTCATGGTTTTAAAAAAATAGGGTGGTGGGGCGCCACAGGCGCCCCACCACCCTTCTCTATTCATTAACTTCCTTTACTTTTGTTTCCTCGCGTGTTCCTCTCTCATTTGCTTTGCAAGGTGGTTGATCTCCACCATCGTTTTCTTTAACTCAGCATATCCATACCACGTGGTATAATCCGGCATCAGATGAAAAGCCGCCTGGTAAGTCTTCATTCTGTAATCCATAAACATCATGTAAACCTTCTGCTCGATAGGAGTCTGTACCTCATAGAATTCAAGGAGATCAGGATAAGGCCAGGTTGCCTGATTCGTCTTCTTCTCAATGATTCCATCACGATAAAGGGCAGCGACTGTCTCGATAGCCGCAGCAAAAATCTTATCCGAAGCCTTTATCATACTGTCAGCATTGGCAAGATTTTGACGAGCGAATGTTTCAGAATGACACTGCTTACAGACCTTAACCATCCTCTCTCTTTCTTTAACCCATGCTTCCTTGGTTAATCTCGCCATATTGGCCTTTTTAACAAGCTCCAGCCTCGGAGTGGGCTTTCCATTGGCATCGAGGACACCAAGAGCCTTAAGAATTGTGACGCGGTAGCCAAGCCATTCCTTGTCTTCTTCAGGAAGCCTCAGAGCAAGAAACCCCCATGAAGTCATGACCCTGTGGTTTCCATGCTCCATGTGGCAATCCTGACAGGTTGGCCCCCTGTGTGCCTCGGGATCAGCCATATACGCTGCCCCATGCTTTGAATGATACCACATTTCCCATTGGGCATGGTCAAATCCGGTGTGACAACTATTACATGCCTCAGGTCTCTTCGCCTCTTTAACGGAGAAGGCGTGCCTCGTATGACAGTTCTGACAGTCCATTCCGTATTTGTAATATTTTCTATACTCAGATTGCCTCACATGCTCATCGGTGATTCCAAGGTTATGACAACCGGTACATCCCTTCTGACCTTCAATAAATGCCTTTGGTTGTGCATGAGAAAAATGGGGCAAAGATGTTACAGGAAGTAAACCAAGGGCGTGTTTCCCTGACATGTATTGCTCAACCTGTTCCTCGTGGCACTTTTTGCAGGTGTTTATTGTTGGTAATTCGGCGTTTTTGTAGTCTGTCATAGTGGTGTGCTTGGTTCCATGGCAATCAGCACAGGTGAGCTCTTTCGCCATTTTTCCCCTGTTAAAATCTTTCACAATACCGGGTGTCACTTTCTCGTGACAGCTTTCGCATTTGGAGGGGACAGCATTCAGAGAGGACGCAAATACAAATACAGCAAGAACGCTGTAAAAGAGCATTTTATATTTTTGGTGCATCACTTACCTCCTTTTAAAATTATCACCAATCTTAAAATATTACCTTAAAAGTGGAATTTTCAAGATTATAACAAAATTTTAATCAATTGTCAAATAAGAAATATTAAAAATAATTGATTATTTTTGTCAACTATTTAAGTGATATTTTAAGTGACATTTTTCTGGACAAGTTTGGGAGAGAGACTTAGGTGGGAACTGCTATAAAGATTATGGAGGAAGTGCAAATTAAAAATGGTGGCCGCGCCTGCGGCGCGGCCACCATTAAAATTCATACTTTCTTTTAAACTATTTCTTCACCTTCTCCAGCCACTCATCAAGCTTGATCTGGAAATACTCAGGTGGCATAGATGCCCAATGCTTATACCAGTTCCACCTCACAAGTACCTCTTCCTGAGCCTTCTTAAGCAGGATTTTTGCCTCTTCTGGCTTGTTGTACATCAGGACCCTGAACCTTCCCTCATTCATCATGTACTTCTCAAGAGGTATAGATGGATCCTTGGAGTCGAGCTGGAGAGGATTCTTACCCTGTTTTACAAGGTCTGGATTGTATCTCATAAGTGGCCAGTAACCAGATTTTACTGCAAGTTTCTGCTGTTCAGCTCCATAGGCGAGATCGTAACCATGTTCGATACAGTGGGAGTAAGCAATGATCAATGATGGACCATCGTAGGCTTCAGCTTCGAGGAAAGCTCTCAGTGTGTGGAGGTCATTGGCACCGATTGCCACTCTTGCAACATACACATAGCCGTAGCTCATTGCCATCATTGCAAGATCTTTCTTTGGCAACTGTTTACCACCAGCGGCAAATTTCACCACAGAGCCCATAGGAGTTGCCTTTGACTGCTGACCACCGGTATTGGAGTAAACTTCGGTGTCAAGGACAAGTACGTTAACGTTCCTTGCCAATGCAAGGACATGGTCGAGTCCACCATAACCGATGTCATAGGCCCAACCATCACCACCAACGATCCAGACACTTCTCTTTACAAGAACATCTGAAACACTTAGGAGATCTCTAACTTCTGGCCTGTCAGGCAGACGTTTCAAAATTTCCTTGAGTTTGGCAACTCTCTTTCTCTGCTCCTCGATCTCTACCTCATTTGTCTGCCTGGCATTTTTGAGCTCATCCACAAGCTGGTCACCGATCTCGTGCCTTAACTTGTCCAGGAGTTCGTGTGCATATTCAATCTGTTTATCAATGGCCAATCTGAAACCGAGTCCAAATTCTGCATTATCTTCAAATAGTGAATTGGACCATACAGGGCCACGACCTTCTTTGTTGTATGTCCATGGCGTTGTAGGCAGGTTACCTCCATAAATCGATGAACAACCTGTTGCGTTGGCGATAACAGCTCTATCTCCAAAGAGAGCACTCATTAGCTTCAAATAAGGTGTTTCTCCACAGCCAGGGCATGCACCGGAGAACTCAAAGAGTGGTTCAAGGAACTGGACATCAAGGATGGTATTGGTTCTAACTTTTTTCCTATCAATCTCAGGAATGCTGAGGAAGAAATCCCAATTTTTGGCTTCCTGCTCTCTAATTGGTGGCTGTGGGACCATGTTAATAGCCTTCCTTTCCGGATTCTTCTTGTCATGCACCGGACAAACCTCAACACAGAGACGACAACCTGTACAGTCCTCAGGTGCAACCTGAATCGTATATTTAAGGCCTTTAAACTGCTTATTGTATTTTACATCTGCAGATTTAAATGCTGGGGGAGCATCATTCAAAACCTCTGGATCATAAACTTTTGCACGAATGGCTGCATGTGGACAGATAATCACACATTTACCACATTGAGTACAAATGTCAGGCTCCCATTCTGGGATCTCGAGTGCAATGTTCCTCTTTTCCCACTTTGTCGTTCCACTTGGCCATGTGCCATCATCAGGGAAAGCACTAACTGGGAGCTCATCACCTTTGTATTCAAGCATTTTCGCTGTCACTTTCTTTACAAATTCAGGAGCCTCAGGTGGAACAGGAGGTCTCATGTCGAATTTACTTGTAACTTTACCAGGATGTTTCAGCTCGAAAACATTTTCCACAGCTTTGTCAACTGCTGCGTAGTTCTTTTCAACAATTTCTTTACCGCGTTTACCCCAGGTTTTATGGATAAATTCCTTAATTTTCTTAATTGCCTCATCTCTCGGGAGGATACCGGAGAGAATGAAAAATCCGGTTTGCATAACAGTATTTATTCTCGAGCCAAGTCCAACCTCTTTGGCAATTTTGTAGGCGTCAATTACGTAAACCTTAAGATTTTTCTCTATAATCTTTTTCTGGACAGTCCTTGGGAGTTTGTCCCAGACTTCATCCGGCCCGTAAGGACTATTGATCAGTACAGTTGCACCGTCCTCGGCCACATCCAGCATGTGGATCCTTTCAAGGAATGGGAACTGATGGATTCCAACGTAATTTGCTTTATTGATCAGATAAGGAGACTTTATTGGATCAGGACCAAATCTCAGGTGAGAAACTGTCAGTGAGCCGGCTTTTCTTGAATCATAGACAAAGTATCCCTGTGCGTAATTGTTAGTTTCAAGTCCTATAATCTTGATTGTATTTTTACTGGCGCTAACTGTACCATCAGAGCCGAGGCCAAAGAACACAGCGCGTGTTCTATTTGGAGGCTCAATGACAAAATTGGGGTCGTAATCGATGCTTGTGTGAGTTACATCATCATTAATCCCAACGGTGAAGTGGTTCTTCGGTTTATCTTTCTTCATTTCGTCGAAAACGCCTTTCACCATTGCAGGAGTAAATTCTTTGGAGGAAAGTCCATATCTACCACCAATTATTCGAGGTCTCTCTTTAAAATGGGCAAATCCTTCCTGATAAGCGAGCTGCACAGCGTTCACAACATCTTCATAAAGAGGTTCACCAATAGAACCAGGCTCTTTGGTTCTTTCGAGAACTGCTATTGTATGGACTGTGGGTGGAAGTGCCTGAATAAAGTGTTTAATGGAAAATGGCCTGAATAATCTTACTTTTAAAACTCCTACTTTTTCTCCCTGTTTTGCAAGGTACTCAACGGTCTCGTGAACGGTTTGTGTACCAGACGCCATTATTACTATAACTCTTTCGGCATCATCCGGTCCTTCATATTGAAAGAGATAATATTGACGGCCAACGAGCTTCGCAAATTTATCCATAACTTTCTGGACAATTTCGGGAGCTTTGAGATAATAGGGATTTACCGCCTCGCGAGCCTGAAAGTAGGTATCTGGATTGTGAGAAGTTCCTCTAATGAAAGGATTATCTGGATTCAGAGCTCTTGCACGATGAGCCCTAACAAGCTCATCGTCAATCATTGCCCTCATGTCATCAAGGGTAAGTTTTTCGACTTTGGAAATTTCGTGTGAGGTTCTAAAACCATCAAAGAAATGAAGAAACGGGACTCTGGATTCAAGGGTTGCAGCCTGAGCAATGAGAGCGAAATCCATAGCTTCCTGAACAGAACCAGAAGGCATAATAGCAAAACCAGTCTGTCTTGTGGCCATTACATCCGAATGTTCAGCAAAGATTGTTAAAGCATGGGTGGCTACAGTTCTCGCTGCAATATGAAAAACTGTCGAATTTAATTCGCCGGCAATCTTATACATGTTTGGAATCATCAAAAGTAATCCTTGAGAAGCGGTAAACGTTGTTGTGAGTGCTCCTCTCTGGAGTGATCCGTGAACAGCACCTGAAGCTCCACCTTCACTCTGCATCTCTGTTACGCGGGGAACTGTACCCCATATATTCGGCTTCCCTTCAGCAGCCCATGCATCCGCATGCTCCCCCATTGGAGATGATGGAGTAATTGGATAAATTGTAATAATCTCATTGACGTGATATGCTACATACGCCGTAGCTTCGTTGCCGTCGATGGTAACCATTTCGCGTTTCATCTTTTCAAACCTCCAGTTGTTGTAACGATTTACCTAAATTTTAAACCATGGTAGGTGAAATTTCACCAAGTAAATTGTATGATTTTACAAATGTTATTATGTGGAAATTGTTAACTTTTCTCGCGATCGTTTCAAATAGCCAATTCCAATTTGAGGGGAATCGTACGGTATCTGACTCTCTGCTGCAAAAGTACCTTGGAAATTGTGAAAATTCACCTGATTCTATTTTAGCCCGGAAGATTATCGAGTTATACATGAATTATGGTTTCCCCTTCGTAAAGGTGAAAATCGAGCGCAAAAACTACACAAAAATAGTCTGGATTAAAGAGGGCCCAATTGTCAAACTCTCGGGTATAGTAATAAGACCTGAAAAGTACAGAAATTTAATTTCAATTCTCCCACATATAGAGGGGAAGACATTTTCACCACAATTGATAGACAAAATTAAGACCAGAATAAACTCGATCCACTACATCGAGCTCAAGAGACTAAAATTTGTACAGGAAAAGGGTGGGATATTCCTTTTTTTGGATATCAGGGAAGTTTATCCTCCTAATAGTATAAATTCTGCTTTATCGGTTACCTCAAGGGGAGTTACAGGTTTTTTGAACGTGAGCGTCAGGAACCTTTACGGCAGACCTATATCGATAACCACAAAGTACAACCTAATTAAAAGCACAAGGGAACTGAACATACGCATAAAATTGCCATATCTATTTGGATCTCCTTTTGGAGTGTATGGCAATTATACCAATAAAATCATTGATACCACAAACTATCTGACTATAGGTGGAGGCATCAGTTATACAAGTGGGGGCCTTGAGGTATTCAACGGAGTCGAGAGAGACTATGTAAACAAAAAAGAGGAGGCGATACTGGGGCGCTTTTTGTTAAAATACTCTCTGAGTCGGCTGAAAGCTTATCTTGGACTGAGATACTCAAAAAATGATTACAGGGATCTTCTAAAGATCGGCTTTAAATTGAGAAGATTTTACATAAAACTCTCGCAGTTCAGCATAAGCCCTGGCCTCGAAAACTTGAGACCAGACATGACAAATGGTCTGGAATTTCTCAGAGGGTACGAATATGGATCCATTGAGATGAAAAATGGATGGGCCCTGGGAGTTGATTTTTATCTTTTAAAATGGGTCTTTTTATTTGGAGATTACGGAAAAATTCAAAATGTTGAATACAAATCAACAGGGATAGGGGTCTGGTCAAACAATGGGATGATGATAACTTATGGAATTCATCCCGGTATTCCCTGGTACGATGGTATATTGACCATATCTTTGAAGATCGCTTTATAAGAAGTATAATCAAACATTATGAGACTACTTGAATTCCAGGCCAAAGAGGTATTGTCCAATTATGGATTTCCAATCCCCCATAGTGTTCTTATAAAAAGGGGGGAAACCATTCCCGATGTAAAACTACCTTGCGTACTGAAAGCTCAGATACCTGCTGGGGGAAGAGGTAAATCTGGCGGAATTCTATTTGCGAATACAGAAGAGGAGTTAAAAACACATATAGATAATCTTTTTAGCAAACGTGTTCGAGGATTTCCGGTCCACTACATTTTAGCCGAAGAAAAACTCAATATATCTTCTGAGTACTTCATTTCCTTCATCATAGATAACTCCCGAAGAAAAGAGATTCTCATATTTTCCGACAAAGGAGGTGTGGATATTGAAGAGATTTCACGAACCGAGCCAGATAGGGTCAAAAGTGTGGTTGTGAAACCTTTCATAGGTCTACAGGACTATGAAGTCAGAGAAATACTTTCAGAGCTTTCTATCACGGGAAAACATCTTCTGAATTTGACAGGAGTGATTCAGAAGCTGTACGGAGTTTTCCATTCGCTGGACGCTACAATTCTTGAAATAAATCCCTTAGTCGAAACGGTAGATGGGAGATTATTTATTGCCGATGTGCATTTTGAAATAGAGGATGAGGCGTTACCAAGACATCCTGAATTAAAGAAATTTACCTCGGGGTTTGAAGAGTACATTGGTTTTCGTCCTATGACAGAGATCGAGAAGAAGGCAAGAGAGATTGATGCCATGGATCACCGTGGAGTGGCTGGAAGATTTATAGAATTTGATGGAAATCTTGGATTGCTGATCGGTGGTGGTGGTGCAAGTCTCACAGTGTTTGATGCCATAAGACGATATGGTGGTAATCCAGCTAACTACTGTGAAATCGGAGGTAATCCCAGCGTGAAAAAGGTTGCGGAATTAACGAAGCTGCTCCTATCTAAACCTGGAGTGGAAAGAATAGCTGTTATCATGAATGTAGTTTCAAATACGAGAGTAGACCTTGTCGCACGTGGAGTTATTAAGGGAATTCTGGAGTTAGGTAAAGATCCATCCAGAGTAATCAGTGTATTCAGAATTCCTGGTGCATGGGAAGACGAGGGAATTAAAATCCTTGAAAAATACAGTGTCAGGTATCTTACAAGAGAATACTCACTCGATGATGCGGCAAAAATTGCCGTAGGAGGATAATATGGCTATTCTTGTAAATGAGAATACAAAAGTTATTGTTCAGGGTATCACGGGGAGAGAGGCAGCCACGTTTGTTAAAGATATGCTCGATTATGGAACTAAAGTTGTTGGTGGAGTGACACCGGGGAAGAAGGGCTTTTCAGTACACGGTGTTCCGGTCTACAACACTGTTAAGGAGGCGACAAAGGATACTGGAGCAAATACGAGTGTGGTTTCAGTCCCACCTTTTTTTGCAAAATCTGCGGTGATGGAAGCTGTAGACAGCGGGATAAAGCTTATAGTTGTTGTAACTGAAAGGATTCCGAGACACGATGTGGTTGAATTTTTAAACTATGTAGATAATCAAGGCGCAACTGTTATTGGTCCTAATTCCCTTGGCATTATCAATCCAGAAGTAGCAAAGGTCGGCATGATTGGAGGCAGAAGTGAGGATACCAGAAAATCATTCAAAAAAGGCCTCATTGGGGTTATTTCAAGATCAGGTGGTATGACCACTGAAATCTCTAACCTACTTTCTCATGCGGGATTTGGCGTTTCAACTGCTGTCTCTATTGGTGGAGACCCACTTATAGGATTCAATATAAAAGAGGCCGTGATAGAATTTGAAAAAGACGGTGAAACAAAGGCCATCGTTATTTTTTCTGAGCCTGGAGGTACACAGGAAGAAGAGCTCGCTGAATACATCAAAAAGAATGGTTTAAAGAAACCAATAGTTGTATTCCAGGCCGGAAAATTCGCAGATGAATTTCAGGGTATCAGATTCGGGCATGCAGCTTCCATTGTGCTTGGTGAGAAAGGTAGTCCAAAACACAAGATTAAAGTCATGAGTGAGGCAGGAATCAGAGTTGCAGACACCTTGAACGATATAGTGAGGATATTAAGGGAGGTTTTATAAATGGGCATTTTTATAAACGTAATCGTTGATTCTGGAAAGTGTAAAGTTGCCACCGGTTGTACAGAATGCATTTCAATTTGTCCGGTTGATATTTTTTTCAAGGATGACCACACCTTAAAAATCAAAGACGAAGATGAGTGTACCCTCTGCTATCAATGCACTGAGATATGCCACGAGAGTGCTATTGAGATAGTAAAGAATTATTGAAATAGGCTCTTAAACATCATATGTTAGAAATTCTGGCCCGTTTTCTGTAATTAGTATGGTATCTTCTTTTTTTACTGCTCCATTCGGTAGCATTAATGGTGTGTGAATCATTGCCAGTGTCATGCCCGGAATGGGTTTCCACGTCCAGTGGCGTGTAACTATTGTTGTGATGGGTGGTTCCTCAATAAGTAATCCGACACCGTGTGTGTAACCTTTAATGTAATACTCATCGAGCCCCTTCTCTTCGTAGATTTTCTTTATTTCCGCCTCAATCTGGGAGAATTTAATACCGGGTTTTGTTAGTTCGAGAGCTTTTTCGTAAGCTTCACTAACGGCTTCAATCCCTCTTCTCGATAGATCGTCCGCTCCTCCAGGAATAAACGATCTTGTCATATTGGCGTAGTAATTATCGTAATCTGTACCAATCACAACTGTCAGGAATTTACCCTCTTCCACAAAGACATCTTTAAAGGGCTCAGCATGTATCCTTGGGCCTGACGAAACATAAACAAGGGGCCATTCACTCCCCTCCTTCATGAGAACATGTCTCACCTCATTTGCAATCTCAAGTTCACTAACACCGGGTTTAATAACCTCTTTTGCCCTATCCATACCCTTCATAGCTATCTGACCTGCTACTCTCATTGCTTCTAACTCACATTCATCCTTAACCATCCTGAGCTGCATAATCAAGGGGAGGGTATCAACAACCTCGACCCCCATGTTAAGTCTTTTAAACAACTCGTGAAATAGGGTATAACTGTCTCTTTCAACTGAAATTTCAAGCCCCGCAGACATAAAACCGCTCTTTCGGATCCATGATGAAATCTCCACCATCAGCTCTTCCACTTTCTGATACTCCCTTACATCTTCAATCCAACTCTTTTGCTTGAAAAGATCAGTCTCGTTTTTAAAAACCATAACCCATGGCTCTCCTTCCTGGGGAATCATCAGAGCAGGTCTGAGCCATTTAACACCGGTAAAGTAAATAAAAGTAGAGACTGTTCTTACAACGGCAGCTTCAATATTATTTTCTCTAAGAAGCTCCTGAAATCTTTCCACTCTCTTTCTGTAAATCTCTTCTCTACACATTTTAAAATTCTCCATTTAGTGTGTCATAATCATGAAATACTTGACTAATTTTGTCAAGTATAAAATTGGGTGGTTGGAAAAATATAAGCAAGGTAAAATCCCCTTTATCACCTTTTTATTATGTGTAATCCAGTTTAATGATCAAAAATTTACCGAGCACCATTATTATTGGAGGAAATTGTGGGGTAATGGATGGATATGAGGGCTCATTATTTAAATCGAACCCCAACCCTATATTTATCGATAAAGAACAAAACTGCACTAAATGGATTCAACAGATAGTTGCTACTTTGCTTCACAGATGCTCATGAGAAAAATAATTTAATTCTACTCTTTCGAAAAATTGGTTACTCAGGAGTATAAAAATTGTTATTGGAGCAATTATAACAGCGAATTTTTAATCAGTTGGGTAATAACAAGGCGGGTGAGGGGCGCGGCCGTTGGCCGCGCCCCTCACCCGCCTCTGAAATTAATTCACCTAAGGATCGCTATTTTCTTAACTGTCTTGAAATCTCCAGCTCTGTATTCAATAAAATAAATTCCTTCAGAAATCTCAGTTCCATTACTCGTCTTTCCATTCCACTTCAGGGTATATCTTCCAGGGTTGTACATTCCACTTGCAATATTCGCAACTGTTCTACCGGAAACATCGTATATCCTCAGTGACACGTGCGTCGCCTTTGCAACATCAAAAGACAGGGTTACCGGTCCTTTCAGTGGATTGGGGGAAAGCAATCTGAGCGAGAATGTACGAGGTATCATTGTCTCACCACTCTGACCACCTCCGTAGAGATCAACATAGAATGTATCCACAATCATATTGTTGGTCGGGAATGGATCGTTAGGTACCGCGGCAGTGAGGGTGTAAATATACTCTCCACTTTCATATGGAACAAAATCAGGTGAGAAGTATACTATCCTCGTCTCTCCCGGTGCGAGCTGTGAGACTGTAGTGAAATGATTGTAAACAACTGCTCCATTATGGGTTATGGTAACATTGAGCCTGAAAGTAAGTGAATCATTACTTGATGGTGGATTCCACACATAAGAATAGAGTGTAGTCGTGCCAAGTCCAAGCGTATCGTGGCTTGCAATGGGTGTTCCACCTACAGTTATGTCATTGGGTAGAGAATAAGCTCCAATAAGCATCACATTATCAATATACCACTCATCATCGTAATCACCACGGTACACAAAAGCTATATATACAGTGTCACCAACATAGTTTCCGAGCTCCGTTAGTGGCCCTACCATAGACCATTGCCTCGCAGACGGAGTTGAATCAGTAAGATCAACCAGCTCTGAGAAGTTCCCATTTCTTGGATCGGGATCATTTACCGAAATCCATAGACCATGATAATGGGTGTATGAAATCCAGTAACCACTTTGATAAAATGCAATAGCTGCATTTGAGTCAGCTACGTAGATAGGCCCTTTAACAATCCAGTCATTACAGGAATCTGCAACATTGTCATCATTATGCCAGATGCTGCAACCTTCGTATGGATCACCATGCCCATAATGAGTTGTATCTGTCCAGAGGTCCCATCCTGTGGGCTCACCATAATTATTCAATGAATCACCAAGAATGTAACTCGCCCAGCCGATTGGTGGGAACAAACATTCATCGAAGTCATTAATTTCGTTTGGAACAAAAAATGTAGCGCGAGCCGTGTCATTACTGTTATTCACATCCTGAGTGTACGTAGTGTAGAATACCGCTTCAAATAATCCTTTTTCACTCATGGCATACGTGGAAAAGACAACAGTATCAACTTCACCTGGTGCGACGGAAACATTCTGAACCTCAGAATAACACTCATTTGATCCTTTATAGACTTTGAAAGTAACAGAGAAAGCTGCATCTGTGTTTCCAAAGTTTTGAACTTCTACTGCAGAAGTAACCGTATCACTTGCGGTATAAAACCCTTGAGGGGCAATAATCTTATTTATCCCTACATCGTAACTTGGCACAAACACCTGAAATCCTATACCCGAAAAATCATCTATATACCATCCCTCATAGTTCACAGATCCGTCAGATGCAAGATGGAATCTGATCTGGAAGAAATCCCCGGATGATACATAACTGGAAAGATCAAAGGTTACAAGCTCCCAAGCACCGGTTGATCCTGTAAAACCAGGTCCACCAAGTGCATATACATTATCATCAGGATAACCACCATCGGGCTCAACAAGAGTCCATGTTTGACCACCATCAGTTGAAATTTCTACATTCCCACCATCGTATCCAGACTCGATATGGTACCATTGGTAGAAAGACAAAACAACACTGTCCGACAATGCCTGTAAAGTGGGAGAATACAAATACCAATCAGCACTGTTGGAGTAATTTCCATCTAATACGGTTCCCCAACATTTATCTCCGGAGTAGGCTGAAGAGGGACCTTCAGAAGGTGTACCCCATTCCCACGTACCTGATTGTGGATCTGCTTGAAAGCCACCAGGGCTATTCTCAAAGTTGCAAACAAAATCAGCAACGGTGAAAGTTCCAGAAAGCGTGTCGTTGGAAGTATTTTCGTCAGTCGATAATACTGTATAAGCTGTTACATTTACTATTCCTGTATTATTAAGCGTATAAGAAGGGAAAGTCACAGTATCAACTGCTCCTGCAGAAAGCGTGACATTTTGAGTAGATGTGTAACTACCTATCTCGACCGTGACATCGAAAGAATTTTCAGCCGTCCCATAATTGGTAACTTCAACTTTTGGGGTGACAGTAGAGCCCACTGGGTATACTCCAGTCGGAGAAATAATTTTAGAAACGCCAACATCATTGGGAATCTGGACTGATACGGTGACATCGTCAATATAAATACTATAGCCGTAATCACTATAAGCATGAAATGCTAACGTAACTGTTTGTCCTTGATAAGAACTTAAATCAATTGTGTGTTCATACCATCCAGTATTTGATGTTGTATAGCGTAAATAACTTGCAAGCGGTGTCCAATCGCCATTCCCAACTTTAATTTCGACCACGAGCGAATCATCATAGTAAGAGCCGTAGTTCATGTGATACATCCAGAAAGATAAGATTGGGTTTGTCCCAGTTAAGCTAATCGTGGAGGTTATCAATCTACTGTTATAACCTGATGAGGCATAAAAACAATCAAAATATGCTGAAGCAGAGCCTGTATGTGCATGAGAAGTAGATTTCTCCCAATCATATGAACCCGAGCCAACCTCAGTCGACCAACCAGCAGGAGGAAAATCACTTTCAAAACTTTCATTGATAAGATATCCTTTTGTTCTTCTACCCGGATTTAACGAATTACGACTTAATTGTGATGCTAATCCTATTTGCGAATGATGGGGAGTGGGAATTTTTGCATTTTTGTAAGCTATCTCTTTGGTTTGGTCCCCTGGCTCTGGAGCATGATAACCAGAGTAGGCAAGTCCCACTGTCACAGCTAACATAATCAACGCTTTTACCCATTTAATCCTCATTTCACAAACCTCCTTTTTATTACTAAAATTAAAGAAGGGTGGTTATCCTTGTGATAACCACCCTTCTGTCAAACCACTTACTTCATCTCCCTATTTATTATTGAGATGCAGGACCATTTACAATAACAACCACTCTTCTATTCTCTATTCCAGGAAATCCAGGCCCCTTCCTGTCAGTTAATAAACCTTTATCACCCTTTCCAACGACAATTAAGTTCTCAGCTGGAATTCCCATTTCAACAAGTGCTTTTTTCACTGCCTCAGCTCTTGCCACAGAAAGTTTGTAATTGTATTCTGGAGAACCGGCTAGATCAGTATGCCCCTCAAGAATAATTTTCTTTCCCTTATAATATCTTCTGATTATGTCAGCGATATCAGCAACCTTGGTAAACTCTGTTGGAGGAATTTCAGCACTGTTAAATGGAAAATGAATTTCAGGAAAATGTATGATTTCTTTTTCCGTCACCACAGTTTTAACTGGCATCTTTGAGCAGATCCTCTTAAGATCGTCAAGTTTCATATTCATGGAAGTTATGTCCTGTTCAACCTTATCAACTTTCCTTTCAAGAGCGAGGACATGATTCCATTGATCGTCAGCAATTCTAACCGGCCCAGGCTTTTTCTCGGGTCCAAGTAGTGCCATACTAATTGTTACTCTATGGACACCATCATTCATATCTGTACCGTAATCAACATAAGCATAATCCAGTGAAAAGTGACCATATTTTAAACCGATTCCTGCTGTTTTCTTTGCCTCATCGACATCATATCCACCTCCACGATAGCCCGCTCTAAGTGCAAGAATTTTCTTTATCCAGATTTCGAGTCCGGCATTATAGCGTATATCTTGATAATTTGGATATTGAAGCTCTCCAGCAAGTGTTACATCGAATATGGAGAGATTAAAGAAGTTGACAGCAAAACCACCCCTGATGTCGAGTGGTTGCCTTCTATAACTGCTTGAATCGAGAAATCTAATGTGTGTTCCAAGATTTTGAGCTACTAACCCGAAGCTTACAAAAGCATTGTCAGAAAGCGTTATATAAGGGACGAAAAGTCCAATATCTCCTGCCAATGCACTTGTTGTGTAACCGGCATAATCAAAGTGTTCAATCTTCGCATTTAAGCCAACTGATAAATATTTATGAACTCTTGCTGAATATCCAAAAACAAGAGACATATCATAAACACTCAGTTCTGTTTCCTGGTACTGGTTGTTTGAAATTGGAATAATACTTCCCATGTTGTTATAAAGGATTCCACCTGCGAAATAGCCATATCTGGACGGAAAGCCAAGTCCAAGATAACTCTTGTAGCTATCATAGATCCACTTCTTATGGGTTGCGGTAAAGTAAGGCTTGTTGAGAAATGCCATAGTAGCAGGATTTGTAAGTAAACCATTGGGATTTGGAATAGCGGAGAGTGCCTCTCCCATAGCAACCTGCTGGGCAATGATAGGAACTTCAAAAGGAGTTACAACTGCTGTACCCGCATTATCACTGATAGCTAAGAGTGGTGTTATCACAAAGGTGAGAGCCAAAGCCATTGATTTAATAAATCTTTTCATATCTCATCTCCTCCCTTCTAAAGGGAGGGTGGCCGCCGCTTCGCGGCGGCCACCCTCATTTTTATCTAAGTATTAACAGCTTGCTACGATAAACCTTAATCTTGCCGTTTACTTTCGTCTTCAACATCACAATGTAGAGTCCAGGTGCAACCGCATTTCCTGCCTTGTTAGTGAGATTCCATTTGTACACGTCATTAGTTCCGGTAATTGCAGGAAGCACAACTTTAAGTACTACATCAGCAGCCATGTTCATAATTGTGAGCGTAGGTCTGTAACCAACGTCTCCACTGTACCCTATCTTGACGGTTGAACCAGTTACCGGGTTGTTATCGAAGCTGATAGCCTCATTAGAGCTTATGTTAAGGACAATCAGTGCGGAATCAGATGGCGTTCCATTTGCTCCAGATACCATAAGCCATCCAAGATAAGTTCCGCGGGCAACGTGTTTGGGAATGTCAATTCTAACTGTTACCGAAGCTGTATCACCTCTGGCTATACTATCAATCACAGATTTCGTGAATGCGACTCTATTTCTGGAAATCACAACACCATTCGTACTGACGAGGTCAGAAACCATCTTAACCTTAAGTGATTTGAGACCGATATTTCCTGTGTTAGCAACCATGAATGTAGCCTCAGCAAGGCCACCTTCTTTCCCATTGAAGTTCAGTGTATCCATTGTTATGTCAACTACTTCGTGCGGCATCACTGTAACCTGGATGTCAAAACTATCGGCAACGCCAGAAACCGTATCCTCTACGACAACCTTACCCAGGTATGTTCCACTCACCTGATCAACCGGTATTGCTATTCTGACCTCTCCGGTGCTGAATCCTCCGGATGCGATTGTTGTGGACAATCCAACAACCTGTGCATTGTTTGCACTGATTTTGCATCCATTTGGAGCAACAAGGTCTGTTACATAACTCTTAATACCTGTGAGGTCTGCATTTCCAAATGGATCCGGGTCAACGTTCAGCTGGTCATTATTCGGGTTGATAACTTTGAAGTGTAATCCAGCCACTGTGTCACCAACTTCCCCTGAGTATACCATTGTGTTACCAACAAGGTTCATCTCATTATCAGATATGTCGAGGTCGTAGGAAGGTGTCACTGTAAGTTTTACAACCAGGTGGTCTTCTACCTGTCCATTCGTAACAGTAACCACACCGTAGTAATCCGTTGCATATGTGCCAAGTGGTACACTGATTGCAACAGATACATCCGCACTGTCATCTACAGGCAGATAAGAAATGCTTGTAGGTGTAAATGTCACATTATTTGCATCGATCACATGGCTTCCACCAACAAAGTTGGTGGCCTGGAAATTAATGTTCGCCAGATCAACGTTTCCAGTATTTGCAATTCTAAATGTAACTGTAGCCACACTTCCATGACCAGAGGACGTTGTAACAGTATCCTCAATTACGGCAATAGATGGCGTAGCCTTCACATTTAGCTCAATCTGGAAGCTATCCATTGAAACCTCAGCACCACCAGCATAAGCATGAGCATATACGTAACCAGCGTACGTACCAGCAAGCACATTGGCTGGTATCACCACTTCCACTGGATGATCAACACCGGAACCTGAAGCCATTGTACCAATTGTTGTTATAAGCACATTGGCAGCTGGTATAGCCGAGTCAACCACTGTCTTTACATTAGTAGATTTACCAACGTACTTCAGTGCACTGTTAAGAGTGAATGTCACACTGTCAATATCAGCGTTACCGAACATATCAGGATCAATATTTGAAGCATCACTATTCGGGTTAACCACTCTAAAGATCGCGCTTACGGTATCTCCAAGTTCACCTGTCCCAAGATCAACAGTATTTTCAGCAACATCAACATCATAGGAAGGTGTCACTGTGACCTTTACTCTCACCTGATCATCTGTTTCTCCGTTAGTAACAGTAAGTGTTCCATAGTAAGTAGTTGCATAAGTACCATAAGGAACGTTTATGTGTGCCGTCAC
>JALSOD010000302.1 GCA_026986655.1 Caldifarciminota bacterium
CTTCCTTAACCCAGCCATTCTCATCGCCGTAGTAACGGATAGGATTTGTGAGAATCTTGAGCTCAATACCTTCCTCTTCTGCGTTCTCGATCTCTTCGATCCTCGCAGTCATTTCTTTTCTTGATCTTCTGTAAACAATGGTTACCTTTTCAGCACCCACTCTCAAAGCGGATCTTGCTGCGTCCATTGCAACATTCCCGGCTCCTACGACAACAACTCTCTTCCCGACTTTGATCGGGGTATCATACTCCGGGAATTTATACGCACGCATAAGATTTATCCGCGTTAAAAACTCGTTCGCCGAATAAATACCAAGAAGATTCTCACCCGGAATCCCCATGAATCTTGGATAACCCGCACCGGTAGCCACAAATGCTGCTTCATATCCATCCTCATTCATCAATTCATAGAGTGTACGTGTCTTACCGACAACAAAATTTGTGAGGATTTCGACTCCCAGTTTTTTTACGTAATCAATCTCGCGTGAAACAATCTCCTTGGGTAATCTGAACTGGGGAATCCCGTACATGAGCACTCCACCAGGTTTGTGCAAGGCCTCAAAGATCGTTACATCATACCCCATCTGTGCAAGCTCACTTGCACAGACAAGACCCGCTGGACCTGAACCAATGATGGCAACCTTTTTACCCTTCCTGGGCGGACGTTTCGGAATTTCAATCTCACCATGAGCAGCCTCATAGTCAGCAACAAATCTTTCAAGACGGCCGATAGCCACAGGCTGTCCCTTAATGCCTATAACGCATTTCATTTCACACTGGTCTTCCTGTGGGCAAACCCTTCCGCAGATTGCTGGAAGCGGGTTGGCTTCCTTTATCTTCTTAACGGCACCGATAAAATCACCCTGTTTAATCAGATCAATAAAGGCGGGAATATCAATCTCTACAGGACATCCTGCAACGCATGGGGGTCTCTTGCACAAAAGACATCTCTCAGCCTCAAGAATCGCCTCTTCAGGTGTATATCCAAGCGCAACTTCGTCAAAAGACTTAATTCTCTCCTCTGGAGGTCTTTTTGACATCGGGGTACGCTCAAGCTTCAGCCTCCGTGCCATATATAACCCTCCGTTTCAAGCTGTTTTTTAAACAACTCAAGAGACCTCTTCTCTTCCTCTCTGTACATCTTTAGTCTCTTCATAAGAAGGTCAAAATTAACCTCGTGAGCATCAAATTCCGGTCCATCGACACATGCAAATTTTGTCTTTCCACCGACCTCTACTCTACAGGCACCACACATACCGGTTCCATCAACCATGATTGGATTCAGACTGACGATCGTTTTTATTCTGGGCTCACGTGTCATATCAGCAACTGCTTTCATCATGGGAACAGGGCCAACTGCATAAACCGCGTCAACCTTTTCCTTTCCCATGATAAATTTCAAGCCATCAGTTACAAGACCCTTCATTCCGTAAGAGCCGTCATCAGTCGTTATTAAAACCTCATCCACAAGGGCTTTCATTTCCTGTTCAAGCAAAACAAGTTCCTTTGTTCTCGCACCAATGATCGTTATGACTCTGTTACCAGCCTTTTTGAGTGCCGTCACCATAGGAAGTAAAACAGCTGTACCAAATCCACCACCGATTGCTACTACTGTTCCAAAATTCTCAATCTCGGTAGGCTTTCCAAGAGGACCGACAAAATCAGCAATCTCGTCACCTTTTTTAAGAAGACCAAGATGAATTGTAGTTTTACCTACTTCCTGGAAAATTATGGTAACAACACCCTTCTCTCTATCTGTTCTTGCAATGGTAAGTGGAATTCTCTCACCCTTTTCGTGGACGCGGAGGACTATAAACTGTCCGGGTTTTGCAGCCTTTGCAACAAAAGGTGCATATATCTCCATTAATTTGGAGCCAGGCCCCAAAATTTCTTTCCTGAGAATTTTGTATCCCATACTATAAAATTACTTTAACTTTTCGAGGAGTTTCAGATTCCTATCCCTCACCATGTCACTGACGATCTTCACAAGGTCGTAAACACGGTCATCGGCGACACTATAATATACGTTTACACCCTGCTTCCTCGACTTCAATATTCCTGCTTTCTTCAGGATGGACAGGTGTCTTGAAACAGCAGACTGGTCAATGCCCAGTATGGGTATAAGATCACAGGCGCATTTCTCACCCTCTTTCAACAACTCAAGAATGAGAATCCTCCTTCCACATGCAAGTGCAGAAAAGATATCTTTACGGGGATCGTCTATGTCCTTCGCATATTTTGCTGCCATTATCGTACCTCCTCTTGGATTTTTTGTTTCGTTTAGATTAACGTTATATTTAAAGTTTGTCAAGTGTTAATATTAATTTTAGGCAATTTGTTATGATAGGCAAAGTTTTATTGGACTTATTGACGGTTTAATTTGTTCTTCAGTGCTTTTAGCCTCTTCACCGTATTGTATCCATAGTATGCTATGGGAAAAACTATGTTGTTTTGCAAAAGTGGATCTGAGATGTCCAATATCTCCCGTGCCCTTTCACCGTCCGGGGTACCCGGGATAGGAGAGTACTCAGACAGCATTATTTTCAGCCCAAGCTCTGCGATTTCTCTCATCCCCTGCTCCACCTCCTCGGGTGGTTGACCGGGAAGTCCCATCATAAGGTAAACAGTAATCTGCTCTCTCCTGAATCCGGTAGACAGTAAATTTTCAATGGCGTTATAAAAATGCTCTGATGTGACTTTACCCCCTGTCCTTTTTTGTCTCACAATATCAGTCGTCTCGTATCCGATATAAATGGTCTCAAATCCCGCCTCTCTCATGGCATGGGCAACTTCCATAGTGATAAATCGAGCGTGTAAGGCATTTGGAGTGTGAAATCTTAGATTCATTCCAGAAACTCTCTCAAGGAGAGGAAGAATTCCGCGTTCGGGATTCACAAGAAGTGCGTCATCGTAGAACACGATGTCATGAATTCCTCTCTTTTTGAAATATTTAATTTCATCGAGCACCTGCTCAATCTTTCTTATTCTAAAACGTGGAGTCAATATCCAGACTGCGCAGTATGTGCACCTGAAGGGACATCCATCTGTGAGTTTTATAACTCCGTAGTCCAGTCTCTTATAAACATCCCAGAGTGGGGAAGAACTTCCATTAAGTCCACTCAACCCCATGAAATTTGAAAGGCTCCTCAAACCAGTGAAGATATGGTCTGGCTGTAGTTCTATCCTGGCGTGGTCGGGCAGAATCGATGAGTATATCCCACCGAGAACGATCTTTGCTCCAGGAAAAATCCCCCTGATTTCATCCATAACCTCTCTGACACCCAAGTACCAGTAAGTCATACCAGTTGAAATAAGCACAAAGTCCGGAGCTGGTATTTGAGACAGGTACCGGTGAAAAAATTCCATCGGTGCACCGTATCGCTTGAATTTTCTCGGGACAAAACTAAGTACATTCGGTCTTTCAACCTCGATACTGAAGAATTTTCCACGTCCGTATCTATCAGATTTCGCATGTGGAAATATATGCCTATCCATGAAATCAAAGAAATGGATAGACTCAATACCTGCCTTCTTTAAAATTCCGGCAATATGTATGAGGCCGTAAGGCTTGAGCCAGAAATCATGGGCAGCAAAATCGTATATGGGCGGATTGACGAGAAGGACGTTCATTTTCCTCTGGTGTGACATTATAATTGAGACCCAACAAATCTTGAAGGAGGAATCAAAATGCCAGTTCCAAAGAGAAGACATTCGAGGGCGAGAGGTAGAAAACGTCGTACTCACTACACCGTTTCAGCCCCGGCATTGTCTGTTTGTCCCAACTGTGGAAGACCCAAGATGCCACATAGGGTCTGCCCCTACTGTGGATATTACGACGGCAAAAAAGTCATTGAAGTAAAAGTTAAGGTCAAAGAAAAAGCCGCAGAGGGCGAAGCTCAGGCATAAATCATGGCTTATAAGGTTGCCCTCGATGCATTCGGAAGTGACAGGGCACCTCATATAGAAATTGAAGGGGCGGTTAAGGTCTGTGAGGAAAATGACGATATAGAAATTTTTCTCGTCGGGGACAAGAAAATATTAGGTGATGCCCTTTTAGAACATAAGAAGTGTCGAGGAAAAAAAATTTATCTTGTTCATGCACCTCAGAGGGTTACCATGCACGATAAACCCTCTATGGCTTTGAGAAAGAAACCTCAATCTTCAATTGCTATTGGACTACAGCTCGTTGCTAACGGGCAGGCTGACGCCTTTGTATCAGCGGGAAACACAGGAGCTGTTATGGCTTACTCCCTTAAAATTCTTGGACGTTTGGAAGGTGTGCAGAGACCAGGAATTGCGGCTCTTGTTCCTACCCTGGGGGGGGGGTTTACCATAATCATAGACGTCGGGGCAAATATTCAAACAAAGCCCGAGCATCTACTTCAGTATGCTCTCATGGGGAAAATTTTCATGGAGTTTGTCCTCAATGTCAGGGACCCAAGAGTCGGCCTTCTATCCATCGGAGAGGAAGCGAGCAAAGGTAACCAGCTCATTAAAGACTCCCGTATACTGCTGGAGAAAAACCCTAATATCAATTTTATCGGACACGTGGAGGGGAACCACGTGCTCGAGGGGATCGCAGATGTCATCATTACCGATGGATTTACAGGAAACGTTGTACTCAAATTCGGTGAGGGTGCAATTAATGTTTTCATAAAATTGATCAAGGAGGAGGTTAAAAAGAGTATACTCGCCACAATCGCCGGGCTTTTCCTGAAGCCCGTTTTTAAAAGACTGAAACAAAGACTAAACTACGAGGAGTACGGTGGGGCACCACTTCTTGGTGTTGATGGAGTTGTCATTATTGGACATGGACGCTCCACTTCCCTTGCGATAAAGAATGCTATTCTTACAGCAGTAAGATACATCGAGAGGGACGTCAATTCCCACATCAAAGAAGAGCTTTCACTCGCTGAGACATGATCAAAGTAGGCACCTGTGGATTCTCCGCTGCAAGAAAGAGACTTTTCTCATCTGTTGATGTCGTCGAAACCCAGAAAACATTTTACACAATAGTGAAGGAAAGTACGCTCGAGAAATGGCGCGAGGATGCTCCCTTTTCCTTCGAATTTACCGTAAAAGCACTACAGATAATCACTCACCCACCCCAGAGTCCAACTTACAAAAAACTGGGAGAAGAAATAGGGGACAGATCAAATTATGGATTCTTTAAACCAACATCAGAAGTTGATAAAGCAATGGAATTAACATTGAATACAGCAAGAATACTCCGGGCGAAAGTGGTCGTCTTGCAGACTCCCGCCTCTTTCAAGCCAGATGATGAAAACATTAAAAATGTTATCAATTTCTTTAAAAAATGGCGGTCCCCTGTTTTCCAATTTGTGTGGGAACCGCGTGGAAAATGGGATGAGATGACAATTCGTGAAGTTTTAGAAGAAACTGGCATATCTCACGCTGTAGACCCCTTTAAAAATCAATATCTGGGCGGAGAGATTGCATATTTTAGGCTCCATGGACGGGGGAAAGGTTACAGATATACTTACACCGATGAGGACTTCGAGGAACTGAAAAATTTTATACCTCCGGGAAAAATCTCATACGTGATGTTTAACAATACAAACATGTTTGAGGATGCTGTTAGATTTAAAGAATTTCTAAAGAGAGGATAATTTTCAGGCCTCTTCGTCTTCGTTCTCTTCACCAAAGAGCTGTTTCTCAAGCTCCATTTTTAGAGTCTCAAATTCCTGCTTATCAATCTTCCCTGATTCAAGGTCATACTCTAATTCCCTCAAAGCCTCCCTGTAATGGACCTCAATACCTTTTGACTCTCTCACTTCAGTTGAGTCGACAGAGGTTCTCAAAATAATTGGCTCAAGAATAAAGTAAAAGGAAACTGCCAGTATTATCCCAATAATTATCGCTGGTATCATTCTTTCCTACTCCATGGATTATATGCAAGAATCCCACCTAAAATTACAAGTAACGTACCTGCCCAGAGAACCTGTATGAGTGGTTCAACCATCACATGAAAATATGCAATCTCTCCCTTCTTTTCCCACCCTGAAAGTGAAATGTAAAGATCACCATAGATTGAAGGATAGATGTCAACTTCTGAACTCGGCTCATTCTCCCAATTCACGTAGAACCTCTTCTGGGGCTTGAGGATATCCACAAGTTTGCCATTCTTATCAAAAACCTTTACCGTGGCCTGGACAATCTGTGCATTTGGGATATTGAATGCGATTAAATCTGTGTACTTCAATGTAAAATTTTTAACTCTGTGGGTCGCTCCCTTCTCTAACTTAAAGTCATCCTTGTGAAGGTAGAAGCCTGACCCTATAATACCAAGAGCCGTAAGGGCAATTCCAAGGTGCACGATATAACCCCCATATTTCCTGGGATTAAGCATAAACATCTTCCAGACCGCTTTGAAAATATTCCCATCCCTTCTTACCCTCAAACGGAAATCTGAGAGGAAATCCTCCAGGGTTGAGATCAGCATGAAAGTGGTAAGAATGTACATAATGAGTGGCAAAATCTGGTGAGCACCA
>JALSOD010000303.1 GCA_026986655.1 Caldifarciminota bacterium
ATCCACGAAACAAAGAGGTTGTAAGAAAAGTTAATCCAAAGGAGATCTGGGATAAACTTGTATATGGGGCCTGGAGAAATGGTGAGCCTGGAATCATCTTTCTTGATACTATCAACAAATACAATCCCACTCCAGGAGTGGGTGAGATAGAAAGCACAAACCCATGTGGCGAACAGCCGCTGCTTCCCTATGAGTCCTGTAACCTTGGGAGCATCAATTTAGCAAAGTTTGTGAAAGGTAGACCTCTTTTCCTTGAGTTGAAAAGAGTCGCATCTTTTGATGAAGCAATTGAAAAAATTGACTGGGAT
Organism: Caldifarciminota bacterium; assembly: GCA_026986655.1. GTDB lineage: Bacteria > Hydrothermota > Hydrothermia > B15-G9 > WFZT01 > WFZT01. Next base: position 309 of record JALSOD010000303.1, read on the forward strand.
GGTCTGAGAGAAACGGTTCGTGATGCTGTTCATTTCCTTGATAATGTGATCGATGCTAACAATTTCCCATTTGAAGAAATTGCAGAAAATACAAGGGGAAATAGAAAGGTCGGTCTCGGAATAATGGGTTTCGCGGATATGCTTTATCAACTTGCCATCCCCTACAGAAGTGAAGATGCCCTTAAAATTGCCGAGAAAGTAATGGAATTCATAGAAAATGTAGCCGTAGAGAAATCCGTTGAACTTGGAAAGCAGAAGGGCTCTTTTCCCAATATTGATAAGAGCATATTCAAACCCCCAAGGAGAAATGCTACGGTTACAACCATAGCCCCTACAGGAACAATTTCCATGATAGCAGATACCTCTTATGGAATTGAACCCATATTCACGCTTGTATATGTAAAACACGTTCTTGACGGTGAAGACTTGCTTTATGCGAATAAATACTTTGAAATAGCGGCAAAGGAGCTTGGATTTTATTCGAAAGAGTTAATGGAAAAACTTGCAAGCGAGAGGACGATTAAGGGAATAAATGAAATCCCAGAATTTATCCAGGAAATATTTGACACAACTTTTGACGTATCCCCTGAACAACATGTTAAGATTCAGGCTGCATTCCAGAAGTACGTTGATAATGCTGTGTCTAAGACCATCAACATGCCGAATTCAGCCACAGTGGAGGATGTAGAAAAGGTTTATAGAATGGCCTACAAGCTCGGTCTCAAGGGATTGACAGTCTACAGGGATGGTTCGAGACAGGAGCAGGTCATAAAGGTGGCAAAGGAGGGGGAGAAAAGAAGGGTACCGGGATCGTTGACTCCAAGACCGAGACCAATAACTGTTTCCGGGAAGACCTATAAGATGGTCACAGACATGGGAAGCCTTTATGTCACTGTTAATGAAGATGGACACGGCCCATTTGAGGTATTTGTCCACCTTGGAAAATCAGGCTCAGCCTCAATGGCATTTACGGAGGCTATAGGACGTCTGATCTCACTCTGCCTCAGAACTGGAGTTTCTCCAAAGGCTGTGATTAAGCAGTTGAAAGGAATAAAGAGCTCAACACCGGTTAGACAGGAGAACGGAGATGTGGTGTTCTCTGTGCCTGATGCCATAGCAAAGGTGCTTGAAAAATACCTTGCTGGTGGTGAGCAACTCGAGCTTTTGAGCTCCACAAAACCCCTGTCACAGGTTTCTTTGAAACTCACATTTGGTAAGGAAGATCATAAGGATAAAGAGGAGCATTACCACGAGGCCGAGATATGTCCTGAATGCGGTGGTGTACTTGTTTTCCAGGAAGGATGCTACGTTTGCAGGGATTGTGGATATTCCAAATGTGAATAGAAAGAGGATGTGGGGCATGGCCCTTCGGGCCATGCCCCACATCCTCTTAAACTTTAATTATCTTGCTGGAGGGTGTCCGAAAATTTTTCTTCATTAAACTAAATTGCACATAAAAAGCGGATTTTAGCATCCCCTTCGTCCCCCTTCTCACGAAGGGAGATTTTTCAGGAAGCTTCCCCTTTGACGAAAAGGGGGTATATGGGGATTTTCATCTTGTTCATGTTTTTCGAACATTCTAATATTATTCAAACACTCTAACTTCTTCCTGTAGCAGTAATATCTTTAAAGATCTTTCCAGTCTACAGTTTTATCTCTCAGTGATCTGTTGAGTAGATCAGCGTGTTCAACGGTGACAGGAATCTCACTAAGCTTTTCAAGTTTGATTTCACCATCATCGAGGAAGAAGATCTCGTTGAACAGAATCAGCCCTTCATCGAAATTCACAGTGTATACGTAAACATCGCTATCTTTCAGATATTCCAGGATCTCTTGGTCTTTAACCGCTTCCTGGAGACCACCGGCAGCAAAAATTCTCACATGGACGATAATGTCTGCCTCAAGGTTTGCCTTTGCAATTTCCTTCAACGTTTGCACAAAGAGATACTTTGTATCCTCTATGGGAGTTTCTCCACCAAACATCAGGATAACCGCGTGAGGGCCAAATTTAACGACACTCTTAACTACCTCGTCCACATTTCCGTTTTCAACAACAAAATGGGCCGCTCTTCCTGATGTGTTCATTACAAATGCAGCTTCTGCAGCCGCGCTGATTGCACTGCATATAGTGTTTTTTACAGAGATTACTGCGACTTTGTTGTATACACTCAGAATATGTTCTCCTACTATCTTTCCTGTGAGTGCTCTCAAATATATTTCTTCAGCAAATGTTGTCTTTGCCATAATTTTTACCTCCTTTTAATTTTTAATGATTCTAAATTATATCATCCACCCCTGTATCTTTCAACCATTCTTGGATGAAGGGGTACAGAAACTGATCTCTTGAGAATCGTGATGTTAACGTAAAAAAGAGTTTTCGATTTGTCAATGGTTTCAATAACTCCCACTGCTCCTTTAAGAGGACCTTCGACTACTATCACCTTTTGTCCAACCTTTAAAAACGGATGTTCAAGTATATTTTCGCGTGCCTTTGTAACAACTTTTATGAGAGAATTCATTTCCTCATCAGGTATTGGTTGAGGAATTCCCCTTTTATGAATCACAGTACTAACTCCCGGTGCGTCAAGTGTAAGATAGTATTCTTTCGTTTTATATTCTACATGTACAAAAACATAACTCCTGAACAGTGGTGCCTCTGTGAGTCTCCTTTGACCTGCAACGTTTACATACTTGAACGCTCTCGGTACGAATACCTTAATCCCCCTGTTTTTAAGGTATTTTTCGGCTTTTTTTTCCTGCTGGGGCCTTGTGTATAGAGCAAACCACCTTTTTGAATTCATGCCCAGATCTATATCATCGAGAAATATTCGATCTTCAGGAGAAACATCAATTCCCCTTCTTTTTGAACCCCTCATCCTACTCCTCCTTTATTATTAAGTCCAACCTTTTAAGCCATTTGTCAACCTTTACGACCATTACAAAAACTGATTGGCCTATTTTATAAGTCTTTCCGGTTCTTGGATCCCTCAGTTCATATTTCTCTGGTTCATATACAAAATTACCATTCAAACTTTCGATACTAACAAAGCCTTCAACGAGAAATTCTTTTAACTGGACAAAAAAACCATTTCCCATTATGTGAGTTATGATTCCCTCAAAAACCTCCCCAAGTTTGTTTTTCATGAAATCCATTGTTTTGTAATCAATATGATCGAACTCAGCCTTTTCAGCTATCCTTTCTCTCTCTGACGAGCGTTCTGCCACGTGGGTCAGATACTCGATCCAGGTATCCCCCTTCCTGGGTTTGCCTTTAAGTGAGTACTTTAACAATCGATGGACCATAAGGTCTGGATAGCGTCGTATGGGAGATGTAAAATGCAGGTAGTTTTCAGAAGCAAGACCAAAATGTCCCACATTTTCTACAGAGTATCGGGCCCGTTTAAGG
>JALSOD010000304.1 GCA_026986655.1 Caldifarciminota bacterium
AGCTCCGACTTTCCTTGCTACAAGGGGACTATCATTTACTATGAAAACAACTTTATATTTTTCCGTAAGTTTTCTGATTCTCTCAGCCACTTTTAAAAATTCATCATCTGGAACACCTTTGAGCCTTAATTGAAAAATCTCCGCACCACCTTCAAAAGCACGCTCAATTTTTTCAAAGAAATTTTCTCCATAAATTTTCATTGAATTTATCACATATATTCTGCCAAATTTTTTCATACCCTATAGTTTAAACCAGCAGATTTGAAATTTCTTCTAACCTGACTATTGATTTTTCCTGGATTTCCTATTAATCATCAATCTACAAAATTTCAAAAATTTCATAAACCCGGAGGAAGAAATGAGAAAGTTTTTATGGTTTCTGCTAATAACCTCAACGCTTGGGGCAAAAAAATTGATAGTAACAAGTGTTAGTCCACTTAGGCTTATCATCAATGAAATGGTTGATACAACCCAATTTAAGGTTATAAATATCGTCCCACCAGGGCAAAATCCACACACTTTTGACCCTCGTCCAGGTGATATCAGACAAATTGAGAAAGCCTGCGTATTTATCTATATTGCAGATGTTGCGGAAACCTGGGCCCACAGAATGATTCAAAATATCCCGGCCCCAAAACGCCCCCAAATTATCAAAATATGGTCACTTCTGGGAAGGAAGGAATCTGTAAACATAAATCCACACTTCTGGTTTGATCCCCATCTTGTAAGGAAAATAACCGTAAATCTTGCGGATTCCATTGAGAATTGCGGAGAGGTAAAAGTTCAATCATTTCTGGCAAAGATTGATTCGCTGGATACCTGGATTAAATCAAACATAACTCAATTAAAAAGAGATTGTTTTGTCCCCTCCCATAATTCATGGACTGTCTTTGCAAAGGCCTATGGGATAAAAACAACTGACGTTCTCTGGACATCAGGAGGAACTGAATTATCACCCAGAAAAATTGTCAGGATTATCAAGCAGGCAAAAAAATGCCACACAAACGTTTTGGTTTTGGATTCAATTTACAATCCCTCCCTTGTTACTCCTTTTAAAGACAATGGCTTTAAAATAGTTATACTTGACCCCCAGGGTTGGGACGAAACCTCTTATACTGTATTTATGAGGAAGAATTTGAAAAAATTGTTTGAGGCTTTAAATGAGTGAAGTCGTCATTGAACTTAAGAATGTTCTGGTCAGGAGAGACGGAAAGATTGTTCTGAAGAATGTTAATCTCAAGGTTTATAAAAATCAGATATATGCTATCTGTGGACCCAATGGAGGGGGAAAAACCACCCTGCTCAGAACAATTGTCGGCATCACAAACTATGAAGGTGAGGTAAAAATCTTTGGAGAACCACCTCGAGAGGCAATAAAAAAAGGAGTTTTCAGTTACCTACCTCAGAGGTCTCCTATGGACTACACGTTTCCAGCAACTGTTTATGAAGTTGTAATGATGGGAAGAATCAAAAAAATGGGGCTTTTGAAAATACCTCGTAAAGCCGATAAAGAAGAAGTTTTAGAAAGTTTGAAACTCGTTAACATGCTGGAATTCAAGCATAAACCCTTCTCTGCCCTGTCCGGCGGGCAGCAGCAAAGAGTTTTGATAGCACGCGCACTCGCATCCAAGGCAAAAATTCTCCTTCTGGATGAGCCAATTACTGGCCTGGACATTCAGGCACAGCTTGCTTTCTACGATTTATTGAAAGATCTTAAAGAGAAAACTGACATAACCATAGTGATTGTAACCCACGATATTGGTGTAGTCCCTACGTTTGTTGACGCAGTGGCATGTCTCAATAAAGAATTGTTCTATCATGGCGCTCCAAGCTCTGAGCTAAACATGGAATTATTGAAAAAGGTTTACGGCACAGATATTGGAGTGCTCGTACACGGACATCATCATGGAGATACTTAGTTATACCTTTTTTCAGAGAGCATTAATCGGTGGAATTTTGATAAGTGTGGTTTTCTCACTATTTTCTTTTTTTGTTGTAGTGAGAAAACTATCCTTCGCGGGGGTGGGAATTTCTCACACAGCATTTGGCGGGATAGCTCTTGGTATTCTCCTCGGAATAAATCTATCCATATCAGCTATGATTTTTGCGATTATAATCGCTGTATTCATCGCCTATACAAGTCAGAAGAGAAGACTACACGAGGACGCTGCAATCGGAATCTTCTTCTCGTTCTCCATGGCTATTGGAATTGCCATAATCTCAAAGTACCACAGGACAACTGTTGATATCTGGAGCTTCCTGTTTGGAAACATTACCACAATCACCCGTGGGGACCTCACATTTTTTGGTATCATTACAGGAATAGTCCTTCTATATTTCTTTCTGTTCTTCGGAGACCTCATCCTGCTGGCATTTGACCCCGAAGTTGCCCAGAGCTACGGGGTGAATGTCAAACTTCATAATTACTTTTTCATGATCATGCTCGGCGTCGTTGTAATCATGGGTATCAAAATGGTGGGAGTTATACTGATCTCAGCATTCCTTGTTCTACCTGCAACGATAGCTTTTGCCTTCTCTAAAAGTTTTGTAAAAATTATTGAACTTTCCATACTTTTCAGCCTGGTTTTCACAATCGCAGGCCTATTTCTGTCCTATTATCTTGACATGCCAAGTGGTGCAACAATTGTGATAACTGGAACCATCCTGTTTGGTCTAACCTATTTTAAGCGTTAATCCTCAAGCGTATATTCAAATAGAAATATCGTGGCAGAAATGTAGATAAAATCAAAGAGGGCCATAAATTTCAACCAGCTCCATGGGTCTATTTTGCCGGTAAAGAATGCTTCAGTAGCCTTTGTTGCCGCAATTATTATTGGTACTATAACCGGGAAAAATAGAAGTGGAAGGAGAATCTCTCTCGCCCTCGTCCTCAAAAGAACAGCCCCCTGAAGTGTCCCGATAAAGGTCAATCCGATTGTTGCAAGTATTACGGTCAACAAAAACACATAAAATTTCCCAACCGGGTCAACTTTGAAAAGTACAAGAATAATGGGATAAACGATAACTTCTATGATTGATATAAGGAGAAAATTGAAGAGCACTTTTCCAAGAAGGATGAAGCTCGGGTCATGTGGCAAAAGCAACAATCCGCGAAGGGAATCCTCCTCAGTCTCAATCGAAAAAGATCGGTTAAATGCAAGTGTACCTGTGAACACAATGGTGACCCAGAATATTCCGGAAGCTACGAGCTCAGGATCAATGATACCCGGGGGAAATGCAAAATTGAATACAACGACCGTGAGAAGGGCAAAGACAAGTAGAGTGTTGAGCATCTCTTTTGTTCGAAATTCAAGAATCAGGTCTTTTCGGAATAGGTACCAGGTAGCTTTTACAAAATTCACTGAAACACCCCCTGCAGAGTCTGAATGTCAAATTCATCCTTCAAGAATTCGTGAGTAAATTTCCCGTTCATCATCACCAGGATCCGGTCTGACATTCTCACAGCGATGTCAAGGCGGTGAGTAATCAGTATGTAACTCCTGTCCAAATGGGATTTCACAATATCAAGAGTTTTTTCAACGCCCGAAGGGTCGAGACCAGAAAATGGCTCATCCAGTAGAAGAATCTCTGGTTCTGCCATAAAAACCCTCGCAAGACTCAGTCTAACTTTCATGCCTCGTGAAAATTCGGAAAATCTTTTTTTCAAATTCTTCTCCATGCCAAAAATCCGCGCCCATTTAACTGCAACATATGTGTCAAGTCCGAGCATTTTCGCGTAAAACTCCAGATTTTCGAGCCCCGTAAGATTTCTATAAAAAAATGTGTCGTGAGATAGTACCCCAACCTTCCTCTTTATCTCCAGAAATTCGCTTACATCTTTGCCAAATATTCTAACCTCTCCAGATGTGGGTTTTGTGGTCCCGGATACAATTTTTACAAATGTGGTCTTCCCCGCACCATTCGGACCAAGAATGGAGACAAATTCCCCCTTTCCTAATTCAAAATTCACCCCCTTCAGTACGTATTGTTCCCCATATTTTTTTACAAGTTTCCTGACTTTTAGAACTTCAGAGTTTGTCACAGATTTTTTTCTTGGACTTGTTAAATTCTTCTTTTGAAATCAACCCTTCTTCCTTCATCTCCACAAGCTTTCTTAGCTTTTCCAGCAACTCACGCGATTCAGGTGAAACCTTGCCCTTCTTCACCGTATTAATTCTGAACGCGATAATCAGAACCAGTGCCACTACTGCTACTGCAATTACGATAGGTATCTTAACGTTACTCTTTGCAGCTGCGGACCCCTCCTCCACTGAAATTGAGAATTTGTCAGACGAATTATTGAGTCTGTAAACTATGTAAGTCTGGCCATTGATGTTTTGCTCACCCTCTTTTTTGAATAATTTTGATTTGATTTTTATACCCGGAGCCGTGAAAATCTGGGCTGAGGCGAGAGCTTTTGGAAATTCCCTGTAGATATTAACCTTCTGACCTGGAGCAATATAATTGAACGCTATTGTCTGATCACCGGGGTAAACTACGTCATTGTAAAAAACTGTATCTCCCACTACCACCCATTTTTCCTCACTCTGAGGCTGTATGAAGGTTATAGAATCTGTCCCCTGGGGGAGATAGAAATAAACGTAATATTGGGCATTAAAGGTCTTGTTACCTTGATTTGTTAAATTTAAGGCTTCAACTATGTAATATCCTCCAGAATTTTGATCCGGGAAAATAACCATGTGGTAGTTTGTTAGCTGGATATCGTTATCCTTATCAGTCACATCAAAAACATGAAGGGTAAGAGTAAGGGTATCATTCTGAAATTTCCCGGCATTAGAATAATACTTTACATCTTTATAGTCAGTCTCAGCCTGGTAGAAAAGATTTTTATCTAAATTTTTTAGAACAATCTTATCTCGTTTGAGTTTAAAAGACTTTGAGTATTTAACGTTGTTTTGATCATCAAATCCATAAACAGTTACGGTCAGGTTTTTCAATTGTTCGTGGGGATTTGTTCCATTTGTGACCTGAATCACAAGCGTGTTAGCGATTATTGAAAGAGTCATCAAGAAATTCAGCATAACTTCTCCTCCCTCTGTTTATTGCGGATTATTATTAACTCTGAGCATAACATTGTAAAGTTGAAATGTAGTTTTTGAATGGAAAAAATTCCAATCCAAACATTGATGGATTTAAAGCCTATTCTCCTCTCCGCTTAAGCTCAGTTTCCAATAGTTTTGCGGCTCTTTTGAGAGAGACTGCAGGAGGGAGATAACCCCTGAGGGCAGGCTCAAGTCCCTCAGTTGTCAGATATCTCCTTCCCGTAAACCAGACCGGGTCTCTTGGCTCGAATGTGGCATACTCAACCTGTCTTATGGCACGCTCAAACCCTGGAACCTGTGACATAAATTTCTTCATATCTGGCATATCAAGTACACTTCGTCGCAACGGCAGATAACCGGTATGTGTACTCCAGTACGCCTGAACAGAATCGTTTAAAAAATACTGGATAAATTGATATGCCCGATCAATCTTATCCTCACTATGACCGCTGAAAATTGCGACATTTGTCCCAGAAATTATAACAATTGAATCCTTATCATGAGGCATGGGCGCTACACCAAGCCGGAAGTTTATCTTGGGCTTCATAAACGCGTAAGAAACAATGGTTCCGAAAACCATTGCCACACGCCCGGTTGCAAAATCGTCCTGATGCCTGAATCCCGTGGTAAGATAAGCGCATGAATCCTTATAAATTAAATCAACCAGATATTGAAGCGCCTCTATTCCGGGTTTTGAGTCAAAAGCCACCTTCCCATGATCTATAATCTTCCCACCTTTCTGATATAAGATAACCTCGTAGAGCCAAACATTGACGGGAAATGCGGTCCCATAAATATCTGGTATCCCATCACCTGTAGTATCAATGGTCAACCTTTTAGCAACCTCTCTGAATTCCTCCCATGTCCTGGGGAATTCCTTTATTCCGTACTTTTCAAAAAGGTCAATATTGTAGTAAAAAACCGGTACACTCTTGTTAAACGGAAAGGTGAGCATCTTCCCGTCCCACTCGTTATCTTTTATAAAAACCGGGAAAATATCTTTCCTTATCGAATCTGGTATCCATTTTTGCATGTACCTGTAAAAAGGCACAATTTTATTCGCTTCGAGCAATTCCGATGTCCACGATTCATAAACCTGTGCAAGAACTGGAGGCTTATTGGCCGCAACCGCTCCCATAATCTTCTGTGACAAAGTGCTGTAGCTACCAAGATTTACATAGACAACAGGCTCACCAGGATGACTTGAGTTGAAGTCGTTTATTATCTTTCTCAGGGCATCACCGAGCGGTCCCCCCATAGCATTCCAGAAAGGAACCCCTTTGGTTTTACCACCTGTG
>JALSOD010000305.1 GCA_026986655.1 Caldifarciminota bacterium
TTCTAAAACACCGGGAGGGTGAAAAGGTTCAGATACTCGCCCCTATGGTAAGGGGAAGGAAAGGAGAATTTAGAGACCTCTTTGAGAGAATTCGAAAGCTCGGTTTTGTAAGAGTAAGAGTGGATGGAAGGATTTACCGTATAGAAGATGTTCCTGAGTTGGAAAAATACAAAAATCACACTATTGAGATTATAGTTGACAGAATAAAACTAAAGGAGGGAATAAGATCCCGACTTGCCGATTCCATTGAACAGGCTTTAAAAGTTGCGGATGGACTTGTTACGGTAATTTTTGGGGATGGAAGGGAGGAAATTTTCAGTGAAAAACTCATGTGTCCAGTGTGCGGATTCTCCATGCCAGAGCCAGAGCCAAGACTCTTCTCCTTTAACTCTCCATACGGCGCATGTCCGGCGTGTAATGGTCTCGGAGTAAAACTTGAAATTGATCCGGACCTTCTCATTTCAAATCCGGACCTCTCTATTTTTGAGGGAGCAATCAGGCCATGGGGAGTTCCAAATCCTTTCATTGAAACAAAACTTGAAAAACTGGCGGCAATATACAACGTTGACCTCAACAAACCGTGGAAAGAACTCCCGGTTGAGTTTAGAAATGTGATAATTTATGGCACAGAGGATCCTAAAGAGTATTCACTAAACTCCGAGAATTTTGAGTCGGAATATTTTTTCTACGAAGGCATCATCCCTCATCTATGGAGAAGATACAGGAGCACAGAGTCCGATTGGGTTAAGAATGAAATTGAGAGCTACATGGTGAAAAGGACGTGTCCAGTGTGTGGAGGCTCAAGGCTGAAAAGGGAAGCACTTTCTGTGAAAATAGATGGTAGATCCATCCACGATATAACGAGAATGACGATCAAAGAAGCCCATGAGTTTTTCATGAATTTTAACCCAACCGGTAAGGCTTTGATTATCGCAAGGCAAATCCTCAAAGAAATTCGTGCGCGACTCGGGTTTTTATTGGATGTTGGCCTGGATTACCTCACGTTAGATAGGCCCACTGAAACACTGTCAGCTGGTGAGGATCAGCGGGTAAGACTCGCAACCCAGATAGGCTCTGGACTAACAGGGGTACTCTACGTGCTTGATGAGCCCACTATTGGTCTACACCCACGAGATACGGCAAGACTGGTTAACACCCTGCTGAAGCTGAGAGACCTCGGAAATACAGTGATTGTTGTTGAACACGACAGGTACACCATCGAACATGCGGATTTTGTCATTGATCTTGGACCCGGTGCAGGGGAAAAGGGTGGCTATGTCACAGCAACAGGCACACCAGAGAAGATAAAAAAAAGCTCACGATCTCTCACTGGAAAGTATTTAGCTGGGGAAAAGAGCATTCCTGTACCAACCGTTCGTAATAAACCTTCAGACAAATGGCTAATAGTAATAGGAGCACGTGCGAACAACCTTAAAAATATCACTGTTAAAATTCCTCTTGGGCTATTCGTCGTGGTAACCGGTGTCTCGGGCTCAGGAAAATCCACCCTCGTTCAGGACACCCTGAAGAATGCATTAATGAGATATTTCTACAACTCAAGAGTCGAAGTTGGAGAACACGATGAAATCTTAGGAGTTGAATACATTGATAAAGTTGTGGATATAGATCAATCTCCCATCGGGAGAACACCTCGTTCAAATCCCGCCACCTATACCTCCGCTTTCACACCCATCAGAGAACTTTTTGCCTCATTGCCAGAGGCCAGAATGCGCGGCTATGCTCCGGGGAGATTCTCCTTCAACGTCAGAGGCGGTAGATGTGAGGCCTGCCAGGGTGAGGGATTTGTGAAGATTGAGATGCAGTTTCTTCCCGATGTATACATACCGTGCGAGGTCTGTAAGGGTAAAAGGTACAATCGTGAGACACTCGAGGTTAAATACAAGGGTAAATCCATCGCCGATGTGCTCGACATGAGTGTAGACGAAGCCTACGAACTTTTTAAAGAGATCCCCCAGATAGAACGTAAACTCAAACTGCTCAAAGAAGTCGGGCTCGGGTATATAAAATTGGGACAGCCCGCTACAACCCTCTCAGGGGGTGAGGCCCAAAGGGTAAAACTTGCAAAGGAACTCTCGAAAGTCGCCACCGGAAGAACTCTCTATATTCTTGACGAGCCGACAACTGGACTTCACTTCGAAGATGTTAAAAAACTCATCAAAGTGCTAAAAAAACTTGTCGAAAAGGGTAATACTGTTCTGGTAATTGAGCATAACCTTGATGTTATAAAATCCGCCGACTGGATCATTGATCTCGGCCCCGAAGGTGGAGACAGAGGCGGAGAAATTATCGCTGAAGGCCCACCAGAAGTAATAGCAACAACTCCAGCATCTATTACCGGTAAATTTTTAAGAGAAGAACTCCGTATCCCTTCGAAAAAAGTGAGGAGGAAATGACCCCTCTGGATCTCCAGGTTAAAATTTAATTTGAAATAAACTGACAGTTTATTATCTAATTTAAATCATCGCTATCAGCGAATTTTGACAAATCTATCAAGTATACCTTTACTCTTCAAGAAATAAACTCCCTGAGGTAAATCACCGATGTATGCCCTTCTACCAGTAAATTCTTTGACTACCCTCCCTGTGGCGGAAATTATTTTTACAGTTGAAGTTGTGGAACTCACGAGTTCAACATAGTTTCTCACCACGTTACTGCTCAAATAATCTCTAAATTTCTGGAAATTCTCATTGACAAGAGTAGTAGTCGTGTCCTTTCCAAAATACACGTCCTGGGTTCCCTCTCTCGTATCCGTCCATACCATGAATGGTTTTCCATTCCACGTATCGAGTCCAATGTACTCTCCGATAAGGCCAGACTTCCCTGCAACTGGATTGCTTGAGACTGATGTGACCCTGATGTTTGGAGTCCATGTCTCACCGCCATCGTAGGATTGGGTCAGGTAAACATCCATCAGAATGTTGTCTGGATCATTTCGTCGATCGTAAAAAATCACTGTTATAACACCGTGTTGATCCACATCTATCCAGGGATGGAACTGGTCAATCACAACTCCTTCCGGGTCATCGTTCAATCTTACTGGTTCAGTCCAGCTTTCACCTCTGTCAGTGGACTTTCTGAAAAATATATCCGTTCCATTTGTATCTGTTGAATCCATGTAAACAACGTAAAGATTTCCGTAAAATGGACTTCCGGGATTTACATCTGTTGCGAGGGCAGGGTAGGAGATGACAAGAAGTTGTGGATTAAGAGTATACCAACCACCATTTATATTCGTTATTGGCACAGGAGCTGTAAAGGATTGGCCACCGTCTGAAGATCTCACCAGCTCAAGCGTTTCGTCCATGTAGTTGAGCCAGCCCACATAGACAATTCCGGAGTCTCCAACCGTTACAGCCGGCCATTGAACGCCATATGTCAGGGTGCTTATATGCATGGGTGAAGACCATGTGACTCCATGATCGGTAGAAACTGAAATATTTATGCCACCATTTGTGTAATCGTAAAACCTGGTCCAGACTACGTACAAATTGCCACGAAACGGCGAATTTTGAACATTATCTGCTGTAATTAATTCCTTGTCCTCAAAGGCGTCACTGTGGGCATTAACGACTGTATAAGGCCCTTCCCAGCTCATTCCGCCATCTCTGGACTTGAAGACGAAGATTCCGGATGTGGAGGCATCTGGTGGTAGAGAAAGCACGACTGCATAAAAATAACCGGAATCATCGACAGTTATGCCAGGATCACTGTCCCATGCGTAGGGAGTCCCTGCAAAGAGTGTATCATGCCATGTATTTCCACCATCAAATGTATAACCAAATGCTACCTGACGATATCCAAGCCTGAAGTCTCTCCACACTGCTACCATATTTAGAGAGTCATATGGATTTATAACGATCTGCTCTTCGTTTTGTATATTGGTCGTAACACTGTTGATCCTGATATTGAGATAATTTGTTACTACGGTGTCTTTTCCACTCTTCACAACTACCTCATCCGGTTCGAAGAGTGCGAGTGGTTTCATGGGGTTGTAAAAAATCAGAGCAAGTAAAAAACTCATTCTTCACCTCCGATTAAATTTTTGAGAATTATAATGATGGACATACAAATTATCCGCAGATTAAAATTCAAGCTCAATGAAAATTCTGGTTATCAACTGGCAAGATATTAAAAATCCCCGGGCCGGCGGTGCAGAAGTGCATCTGCACGATTTCTTTTGGAGAATTGCTGGCATGGGACATGATGTGACAATTATTGTTTCAGGTTTCAAGGGGGCTCCAAAAGAAGAGATAATCGACGGGATGAAAATCTATCGTATCGGAGGAAGAAATTATTTCAACTTCGTCCTTCCATTCGTTTACTGGACAAAATTCCACAAAATAGATTTTGACGTTTTAGTCCTTGATATTAACAAAATCCCCTTCTTTACCCTGCTACTTGAGAAAAGACCAAAAGTGGGCATAGCCCATCATTTATTTGGAAAATCTATTTTCCTTGAAGTGCCAGTACCAATGGCCCTCTATGTCTATCTAACAGAGTATTTATTTTTTAAATTGGCGAAAAACTTACCTTTTATCGCTGTATCTCCGAGCACAGCTGAAGAGCTAAAAAAAAGAGGTGTTAGACATGTGAAAATTATCTATAATTGCGTTAATAAAGAAAAATATCGTGTTCTCGGAATTCCAAAAACTACCTATCCATCAGTTACCTACCTCGGCAGAATCACAAAGTACAAATCCGTCGATCATCTGATAGACGCCTTTAGAATCGTAAAAGCCCATGTTCCAGAGGCAAAACTCACCATTGTTGGAGAGGGACCATACAGAAATAAACTCATGGAGTATGCAAAAGGATTGGATGTGGAGTTCACAGGATTCGTCTCAGAGGAGAAAAAAGTTGAAATTTTGAATAGAAGCTGGGTTGTGGTAAATCCATCGGTTAAAGAAGGTTGGGGCCTCACTGTAATAGAAGCTAATGCCTGTGGAACTCCTGTCATTGCTGCCAATTCTCCTGGACTCCGCGATTCTGTGAAGAATGGAGAAACAGGTATCCTCTATCCATACGGGGATATCGAGAAATTGGCGGCAGAAATTGTTCGTGTCTTAACAGATGAGAGATTACGAGAGACTCTATCCCAAAATGCCCTCACATGGTCACAAAACTTCGACTGTGACAAAAACGCAGAGAAGTTACTAAGATTTTTAGCCGAAGCCAGGAGATTCCCTTTATCAACGAGACCTGATTTTTAAGTTATAATTTATCACCGGAAATTCCCAATTTCTTAAGAACAAAGTCTTTTACTTTTTGGGCAATTTGAAATGCCTCTTTTGCTTCAGTTATAGATGGGATATAGAATTCATCTGGGTATCGTATTTCAACGGCATAAAAACCCAATGTTTGGGTTATTCCATAAAGTTTCTTGAATTCACCGTCTGTGTCTGAACATAGTTTTATTAGATATTCGATACTGTGTACCCTACCGATTCTACGCCCTTTTCGACAAGATAAGCTTTAAGTAACTTCTCAACAGCCTGCTGAGAATGGAAACAGACGCTATCCGTGATTATCTCTTCATCAGAGAAATTTAAAAGTTTTTCAGCAGTTTTAAAATCATTTAAAGCTTTAATGAGCCACTGTTTGGTTTCACTCTTCAAAGTGTAACGCCCTCCTCAAAAGCTTTTTTACAACACTACCTATTACTCCCCTCCTTTCATTTGCCTCCTTCTCCGACTTTATTAGAATGTCACAAGGTATGAATTCTTCGGCAAGCTTCCTTCTCAAAATATGAGAGATTCTTATCTTCTCCTTTCTTGGGAGTTTTTTATCCACAATTACAAGTAAATCCCAATCACTCCCTGTTTCCCAATCTCCCCTTGCCCTCGAACCAAAGAGGATAATTTTCTTCAATTTTACTTCCTCTCCTTCAAGAACCTCCTGGATTCTCCCTCTTATTATATCTCTAACTGTCCCTTCACCCTTCATATTTTTCAATTTTAGGTATCCACAAATAATTAGCGATTAAAACCTAATGGGCAATTTCTCCAAAGTCAAGATGAAATTTAAAGTACACCAATAAAAGTTAGTCTTCTTAAATCAATTCTCAATCGGCTTTATCTCCCAGATTTCAACAGCAATGCCGTTTTCGAGGAATTCGGGCTCACCCACCATTTCGGCTTTGTAGCCAAGCTTTTTGAGTGCTGCAAACATCAGGGATGTTGATATATGTGGTGGTACCATACCCTCTTTGATGAGTCTTTCAGCACCCGGGAGAATAACTGGTTTCCCCATTGTGTACTTAACTCGAGTCTCCGACTCCTTTTCAACCTTTATGTAGTCAACGTAACCGACTTTCGCGAGATAA
>JALSOD010000306.1 GCA_026986655.1 Caldifarciminota bacterium
CTTCCACCGGCTCTGGGATCAGGTGCTCAACGTATTTCCCGGACTCAAAGTATCCGAGTTTAACATTTCTAAACATGCCAAGGCCTGAAAGGATGATTTTAAGAGGTTTCCCGTGTGAAATTATGCCTTGTAATTCACTTAAAAAATCTTCACCATCATCAAACCTGGCGACAATAATATTTTCTTTTTCAACAAATTTCATCTTATTTCCTCCTCTCCAACACTTTCAAGTGCGGATTTTACCATTGCCCTGAGGTTGATTAAATACGCCTCGATGGGCTGGAAAATCTTCTCCTTCTCATAATCTTCCATGGTAATAGTTTTTAAAACCTTTTCTGTATCTCCGAATCTACGATAGAGTGAGATGATCCTGTTTCTGTATCTGATAGTTTCTTTCAAATGTTCGTCAATATGCTTTTTGACGGCTTCTTTGCCTTTTACAACTCCTGAGTGTGGGAGGCATAGGAGATCGATATCGAGCCTTTTCAAAAATTTTATGGAGTTTAAATACTCATTATAGTTTGATAGAAATTCTGCCATGATGCTACCAGAACCTGTGTAAACACCGAGACCATCACCCCCAAAAACTGCTCTATCAGGTGTCAGATAATAGATGACCGAATCTTTCGTATGCCCTGGTGTGAAGAAGATCTTTAGCTCAATTCCATTACCGAGGTCAAACACGTCTCTGTGTTCAGGGGTGATGTCAACTTCAATTCTGTCTATTTCAGCAGCAGATTTCCAATCTTCTTCCAGATCCGGTTTGAATCTAAAGGATTCCCGGTTTAGCTCTCTTATTATTTCCATTGCTCGAGGATTCTGGAAAACTTTCTTCGAATACGGGTGAGCAACGACCTTTATGTCTGGATTTATCCTTTTTATGTAGGGCACAAGTCCTACGTGGTCATAATGTGAGTGTGTAAGAAAGATGTAGGATAGATTCTGGAAACCACCGATTGTTTTCTCAATCTGGTAGGTAAGCTCTTTAACGTACACGCTCATTCCCGCATCAATTAGCGCTTTCTTTGGTGCATCTATCAGATAAAAGGTGATAAAATAATCTCCAAGAAAATAAACGTGGCTTGATATTTTGCCAGGCTCAAGAATTCTCATGATTTGCCTGTAGAAATTTTTGTTATCATTTCGTATATTCTACCTAGGTCTCTCTTTTCCTCCTCAATAACCTTTTCAATCGCAAGTTT
This sequence comes from Caldifarciminota bacterium, assembly GCA_026986655.1. Classification (GTDB taxonomy): domain Bacteria; phylum Hydrothermota; class Hydrothermia; order B15-G9; family WFZT01; genus WFZT01. Next base: position 1,203 of record JALSOD010000306.1, read on the forward strand.
GGACTCCATGTCATGGATGTATTCAAGGAGTTCCTGGTAAAGCAGGATAGCATTTTTCTTATGCTCTTTCGCAAGATTGAGAGCATCAATGGGGCTTTTGAGACCCTTTAAAATTTCATCCTTCTGTTTCCTGTTCACAAAGATGTTCTCATCAATGATGAATCTGAAGAACTCTTCCATACCTGGAGGGCCACAGAACTCGTCAGAGATTCCCTTCTCTTCACAAACTTTCGATTTAAGGCTGGAGAAGACCTCAAGGTGTCTTTTTTCCTTCTCCACAAGCTCTCTGAAAAGTTCCTTTATCTCAGGATTATCAACGGTTTCTACCACGTAGTTGTAGCAGTAAACAGTTTCTTCAAACATTGAAATAATCAAATCAAGCACATCCAGGAACTTTAATTTTTCATTCATGATCTCCTCCTTTTAATACCCGTGCCTTGATTTCTTTTAACCTTTGCTGTGTTGCATCGATAATTTCAAATTGGACATTATCAATTGTAAATTTTTCTCCATTCCTGGGTACTCTATCAAGTTTTTCGAGTATGTAACCTCCCAGGGTATTAACCTCTTCTGACTCGAGGTCCACACCGAGGATTTTTGATGCGGAATCGAGATCGATCCTCGCTTTGAAAATTATACTTCCATCGTCCTGCTTTCTGAATAGGACTTCCTCCTTATCAAACTCCTCCCAGATTTCACCGACGATTTCTTCGATCAAGTCCTCCAGGGTTACGAGTCCTGTTACACTGCCGAATTCATCCACGACCATAGCTATAGAGATATGTCTTGCCTGGAAGAACCTGAGAGAATCCAGAACCTTTTTGTTCTCGGGAATAAAAACTGGTCTCACCATGAGGTCTCTTACCAGATATTTATCTATCTTGTCGAGATGTTTCAGAACCTCTTTCATGTGCAGGATTCCAACTACATTGTCGGCCCTTTCTTTAATGACTGGCATCTTTGAGAATCCGTGTTTTTTGTAAATTTCAATCGCCTCTGCGAGCGGCATATCAACTTTTACCGTGATCATATCCACACGTGGAATCATTACCTCTTCAACCTGTTTGTCGGAGATGTCTATCAGTCGGGAAATAATACCATGAAGGTGACTGGAGATGACACCATTTTTTGCAGCTCTTTCAAAGATTTCATTTAATTCTTCCTTGCTCTCAATGTTGCACAGGATTTTGTTAATCCATCGCATTTTCTATTTTCCCACTCCCTTCAGGAGGTGTCACAAGACCTCCTGAAACCACCATTTTTATGGCATCTTCTATACCTATGTCAAGATATTTTACACGAGATTCTTCAACAATTATATACCAACCCGAGGTAGGATTGGGTGTTGTTGGGATAAAGACATTTAAAAATTTTGTACCTTTCCCTCGCCATTTTTCCGCATTTGTTATAAATCCTATGGCGTAACTACCTTTGTATGGAAATTCAACAAGTACTGCCCTTGTAAATGTTCTGTTCTGTACTGTGAAGGCGTTTATCAACTGTTTGGTGCCAATGTAAATGCTCCTGATAAATGGAATTTTTTCAATCAATACTTCGCCATAATTAAGAATTTCCCGGCCGATAAAGCTCGAGGAAAAGATTCCGACAAGGTATATGATAAAAATCAAAATTACGAGTGAAATTATCGTCAGGAAAAAGCCAGGAATCCAGCTCAAAAGTGGAAAATGGGACAGAATTGAGGCAAGTTTTCCCCCGATTGCTGAGACGATGACCCAGATCACGTAGAGTGTTATTAAAACCGGGGCTAATGTAATAAGACCTGTGATGAAGGCCCTTCGGAAAGGCGGAGGCTCAACCTCCTTTGCCTTGCTTAAAAGGTCCTCAATTTTAATTTTCATTCCTGATCCCCATCCTCCTCTTTATTTCTGAGGCTGCAACGAGTCCGGATATTGCAGAGTGAAGTAAACCTCTTGTAATTCCGGCTCCATCTCCGATTGTAAACAACCCTTTGATGTCAGTTTCCAGTGATTTATTGACCTTGATTCTGTTGGAATAGAATTTGACTTCCACACCATAAAGTAGAGTATAGGGTGAAGCAACGCCTGGTGCAATTTTGTCAAGGGTCTCAAGCATCTCGATAAGATTGACGAGGTATCTGTAGGGCAAAACGAAAGAAATGTCACCTGGAATAGCACTTTCCAGTGTGGGTTTTACTGGATTTTTTGAAATTCTTTTATCCGTGGATCTGCGGCCTCTTATAAGATCTCCAAGCCTCTGAAGCAGGACACCTCCAGAGATCAAATTTGCCAATCTCACTATGGATTTACCGAACGAAATCGGATCCTTGAAAGGCTCGGTAAAGCTCGTTGAAACGAGGAGTGCAAAATTCGTGTTTTCTGAGGTAGGAAATGTATTTGAGAAACCGTTAACTGTAATAACGTCCTCAGCAAATTCTTGGACGACAACACCATTTGGGTTCACACAAAATGTCCTGATTTTGTCATCAAATTTTTGTGAGTAATAAACCAATTTCGGCTCATAAACAACCTTTGTCAGATGATCCATGATGGATGCCGGAAGCTCCACTCTTACCCCGATGTCAACGGGGTTTGGATAAGTTTCGAGTTTCAACTTCCTCGCCTGCCCGGCCATCCATGTGGCCCCGGCCCTTCCTGGTGCCACGATGACAAATTTAGCTCTATATTCATCCCTGTTTGTCCTTACACCTTTAACCTCACCACCTTCGGCCACAATATCTTCCACCCTCTCGTTAAAATGGATATCGATTCCCAGTTTTTCCACATAGTTTCGCATCTTTTCAAGAACTTTAAATCCACCATCTGTGCCAAGATGTCTGATGGGGGTTGGAACAAATAGAAGTCCGTTTTTCTGAGCCTCGTATTTGATTCTCTTTATTGCCTCATCATCAGTTCCGTAAAGCTTTCGCGGTGCCCCAAATTCGAGGAGTCTTTGGTCAACATGATTCATGAGCCTGATAAAGCTGTCAGGCTCGATATACCTCCTTAGGTTTCCTCCAATTTCGTGTGAAAGTGTAATCTTACCGTCGGAGAAAGCACCAGCACCCCCAAATCCTGAAATGAGAGGACAAACAGGGCAACGGAGACATATTTTTCTATAATCGAGTGCAGGACATTTTCTCCTCTTAAGATCAGGTCCCTTCTCGATTAAAGTTACTTCAATACCAGCCTCTGCAAGCTCAATTGCAGAAAATAAACCTGCAGGACCCGCACCAACAATTATTGCATCGGACGTTTTCATCTACTCTACGATGGAAACCTTCATCAGGTTTGTTCTACCCTTGATCCACAATGGATATCCTGCCACTGTTACGTAGAGGTCTCCTTTGTCAAGAATTCTTCTTGACTTCCCAATATCTTCTGCAAGTTCAAAAATATTTTCCACACGTTCAATCCTTCTGTTTGTAACATAGTAATCTACACCAAATAGAACGAGCATTTTTCTGGCTACCTCAATCGATGGTGTAATGGCGAGAACAGGCATTTGGGGTCTTAATTTTGAAATAAATTTTGCGGTAAATCCACTTTTTGTAAAGACAATGATAGATTTTGCTCCAAGTTCCACAGCACTTTCAACCGCCGCACGGGATACGGAGCGAGCAATTGGTGACCTCTTGAATGATATATTCTCAAACGGTGGAAGGGCTTTTTCAACGGTGGAAGCTACCTCTTCTAATACCTCTACAACTTTAATCGGATACTTACCAATACTTGTTTCCTCGGTAACAAGTAGTGCGTCTGAACCGTCGAAGATGGCATTGGCGATGTCAGAGACTTCGGCTCTCGTGGGGGTTTCATGGGTTACCATCGACTCAAGAATCTGTGTGGCAGTTATTACAGGCTTTGAATACTCCTTAGCCAGCCTGATTATTCTCTTCTGAGCAAGTGGAACAAGAGGGAGTGAAATTTCTACGCCAAGGTCACCCCTTGCTACGATCACCCCATCTGATTCCTGCATGATTTCTGGAAGATTATCGAGTGCTGCTTTGCACTCTATTTTTGAAATTATCCAGGGAAAATCCCGGCCTTCGGGCAGATGTTCAGAGATAAATTCCCTCACCTTATTGACATCCGATGCGGTTCGTACAAAGGAAAGGGCAACAAAATCCACACCTAACTCCAGGGAAATCAAAAGGTCAGATTCGTCTTTTTCCGTCATAATCGGAAGAGATTTCAGAGCACCAGGAACATTAACTCCCTTTCCACTTTTGATTTCACCGCCAACAAGGCAAACGGCCTCCACGTAATTCCTGGATTTTTTTACAACCTGGAATTTTATCTTGCCGTCATCAATAAGAATAAGATGCCCGGTTTCAACGTCTTTCACGAACTCTTTAAAGTCAACGACGATATATTTTTCAGAATTAGATGAGAGAGAACTGGTGAAATAAACTGTTTCTCCTTTCGATACTTTCATTGGAGAGGGGGAGAGCTCTTTTACCCGAACCTTGGGACCGTGGAGATCGGACATTATGCCAATAGGCCTTCCCAATTCCTTCTCCAGGTCTCTGATCAACGCATGGTACTCTTTAAAGGTTTCATGATTTGTAAAGGAGAAGTTAAATCTAAAAATATCCACACCGCTCTGAACCATAATTTTTATGGTTTCTCGGTCGAACGTACTTGGACCAAGTGTTGCTATTATCTTTGTTTTAGCCATTTTTAATTTCCTCTAAAATTTTTGGTAAAATTTCTCCTGCGGGCGCCATAAAAGAGAAATCGGCAATGGCGGTTACAGGAGTGCGTTCAATGTTCACTTCGATGATTAGAGCCCCATTTTCTTTTGCTTCAAATGGTAACCGGGCTGCTGGGTACACCACAGCCGAAGTTCCAACAACAAAGAAAAATTCTGACTTTCGAGCTATTTCAAAGCTTTTCCTCAGTGCATCCATCGGTAGCATTTCTCCGAACCACACCACATCCGGTCTCAGAAGTCCACCACATTCAGGGCACTTTGGGAGTTTACCCTTCTCGAATTCAAATTCTTTGTAAATCCGTCCACACTTTGTGCATTTTGCCCGAAGGAGATTGCCATGTAGCTCGATAACGTTTTTTGAACCCGCCTTTTGATGCAAATTATCAACATTCTGAGTAATC
>JALSOD010000307.1 GCA_026986655.1 Caldifarciminota bacterium
ATCAAAGTATCCTGTTTGAAGAGCATGGAGTCTGATGACAGGGTGATTGTGTCCCCCCGTAAAATGGTGGCTTCTGCATCCCTGAAGATTTTACCGGTTGCCTGATTGATAAAGTAAACTCCACTGTCTGCCCTAAATTCAAGAGAATCATTCAGCAAGAAAATAGTTACACCTCCATCTGCAAAGGCTGTATCTCCAATAATATTGAGTGCTTTTGCCTCAAATAGGGCTGATGAGTCTGTTCCGCTGACATTGAGTTTGAAAACAGTTTGATTGTTCTCTTCATAGTAAATCAAAGAATCGGCATTGACCATATATGTGGGGGTCTTCAATCTCACGTGACCAAACAGTTTCCCGTGTTTTCTGCTGAGATAATAAATTCCCTCATCAGAGGTGACAACTGTACTATCGAATTTGAGAGTTACACCATCCTTCAAATAGTAGATGAATTCGCCATTGTTTTTGACGATCTCCAGACTACCTGAGGTAATATTGATTGCAGAAATGACCAAGAAAACTAAGATTTTTATCATTTATAAGCTTCCACGCCTCCTTTGAGAGAGTAGGCTTTCAGTCCTTTCTTCCGCATTTCGTTGACAATGTTGAGACTTCTTGCTCCACGGTAACATGCTACAACGTACACTCTCTTACTGTCAAGTTCATCTATCTTTGCAAGAAGTTCAAATTCATCGATGTTAATTGCACTTTCAAAGTGCCATTTTTCAAAGTCAATTTTGTCACGAATGTCAAATATAACTGCATTTTCGGGGATTTTATCTAACTCGATCTGGAAATCCAGAATTTCGATATCATCTACCCTGGTTGGGTAGAAAGTTTTCCTCTTTGAGATAAGCTCAGGTAGAATTTCAATATTTATACCATCTTCCTGTCTTTCAACTGCCTCTTCTGTGGCCCTTGTAACAGGATGTCTGGGGGTGATCTGACAGTACTCCTTCATTGATGAAACGAGATCGTATACTTCTATTTTTCTGGCGAGATCAACGATTTCCTGCTTGTCAAATGCTACAACTGGTCTGATGATTGGTAATTCAGTTGCAAGAGACGATACAACCAGATTATCATAGGTTTGAGATGCCACCTGGCCGATAGAATCTCCTGTGGCAATTGCTATGATACCCTTTTCCCTTGCAAGTATATCCGCGGCCCGAATCATATGCCTCTTCAATATGATGTTTCTGTAACTTTCTTTGATATTTTTCCTTATATCAGCAGTAACAGGTGTAAAATCCACGGTATAAAGAACAGGATCGTATCCGTTTGCGTATCTATCAGAAACGAATTTTGCGATTCTAAAAATGGACCTTAACTGAGGCTCACCGGCGAATAGAAAGCTTACAAGGTCCACTTCAAGTCCTCTTTTGAGGAGGAGGTAGTAGGAGACCGTAGAATCAAATCCGCCTGAAAATAGTAGGAGAATTTTCCCCTCAATTCCAACTGGTAATCCTCCCGCTCCGGAGATTTTTTCTACAATGAAAAAAGCGGTATTATCGACAATTTCAACCTCCACTTTAACATCTGGATTGGTCAGATCAACACCGGATGAGTACTGATAGAGCCTTCCTCCAAGCGCTCTCTCCACATCAATAGATTTAAATGGATGAGATCCAGTCCTCTTAACACGTACGGCAAATTTTCTTCCCTTTACCTGGTCTTTGAATATTTCCTCCCCCTTCTCCAGGATTTCATCTAAGTTTTGAAATTGGAATTTTAGTGCTCTTTCAAGCTGATTCAGACCAAATACTTTCCTTAAAATTTTGAGAACTTTCTCTGTTGTGCCAGTTTCAATAATGATCCGTCCGCGTAGCTTTTTAACCTCATAGTCGTAGATTCCAGCCCTCTGGAGCGCGTCATCAATATTTGCGATTAATCTCTCTTCAAATCTTTTCCTTACTTTTCTCGACTTAAGAGCAATTTCTCCTAACTTTCCGATGATAATTTCAGTCATACACACCTCCGCCTTGCATCACTTCACTGAATTTTGAAGTTGATTCAAGGAAAATCTTCTCAAATTCAAGAATGTGCTTCCCATTTTCTCTGTATATCCTTTTTATCCTGAATTTTATGCTCTCTGAGACGGTTTTCATGTGTTCAAGATATAGAACGAGATTCCCTTCATCGTTGAATCTCAACCTGTAAATGTAAGATAATCTTCCCGACTCCTTGAATTTCCTCACACCTGTAAGAAACCCTTCAAGAAATGCGTGCCCAAGTCGTTTGAAGAATTCTTCATCTGGTTGAATCCCAAATTCATCCATTGCGAAACCTATCCTGGCAATACGTGAAGTGTAAAAATTGCCTGGCATTTCAAGTATTAACCAGGAATCTGCGTCTATGTCAGAAACATTAATGTTGATTGTTGTGTATTTTACCACCCGCCTCCCGTCCGCGGATTTTATAACAACTCCTTCTACTCCTTCATCGTTTAATTTTAAAATGATATTTTTTATCTCGTCGTAGTCGTTTGATATATACTTCCCGAATCTTCTAACCTGGGGTATCCTATATATTTCCAATAAATTGTATCTCTCTTCAGGTGGAATCGGCGTTCTCTCACCCTTCATAAAAACATCGAAAGCAAAGAATTTAATATCTTCTTTGATGTAGGGTGGGTAAACTTCAATGTATGGATTTTCGGGTCCTGCAATCTCACCAGCAATTACGTATCCGGGGTTTTCCTCAAAAAATCTGCTGAAATCTGCAAAATCCTTTAAACGATCTGTTGAGAATGGACAGATAAAGCCTCCTCGTGTGATGGCAATGATTCTGTTTTTTATTTTTGTAATTCTAACATTGTAACCGTCAACCTTTTCCTCGATGTAAAATTCGCTCTTAAAATTATTTCGTAAACCCTCTCTAAGTCTCATTATCCTCATGATAGAGGGGTAGTTAAAGACTATCGTATCACCAGAGATGAAGGTCCCCCTCTTATATTTCCCCATGTCGTCGGATATCCGGTAGTAATGGATGTCAAAATAATCGCCCTCTGAGAGAATCCCCCTTTCCAGTGCCTTTTTGAGAATTTCCGATATTACCATATAAACATTATAAAGTGGAATATTAAAATTTCGAAACGGTAACCTGTAAACGGGATTTTGCTATAAAAAGAGTGGTTTATCAAAGAAAAGTTTTGAGGATCAGGGTTATCAATCCAATCAGAATTGGTATGTTGAATCCGAAGATGAGTGATATTAGCAAATTTATGCGCTTATTAATCCCATCGAATCTCTTGTCTATATAATGAGTTAGGCCTTCAAACCTGGTGTTTATATCTTCAAATCTCTTGTTTATGTCCTCGAATCTTCTGTTTATGCCTCCAAAGCGTCTATCCATGTAATGAAGCATTTCCTCAAATCTTTTATCCATCATATGAGAAAGAAGCTTTAAATCGTCTTTGATCGCTAAATTTTGGAGATAATTTACTATTCCTTTCCCTCTAAGGATTTTCTCTACAATTCGTTCAATATCCTTTTCGGTTAATTCTTTAGCCTTTTCCATGTCACTTGTAAATTAAACTCAAAAGTTTTGAATTTCAACATATGTGTAAGAGAGAACCTTAAATAAAGTTAGTCCTGTGTCTGTAACTTGTGAAAAGAAGGTTTTTCGAGCCTCTCGAGTATTCGAGAGACAATGTGATATCTGCCAAGAGTTGGCATGAAAAGTACGCCGTTTGCAAGATCGAGGATGTCGTTGAGAATTTCGAGAGCTATTCTAACACCTTCCTCCTCACCCGCATCCCCGGATTTTCCCTTCATGCGTTCGATGTAGTGCTCTGGTATTTCTATTCCGGGAACTTCGTTATGGAGATATTCCGCATTTTTGTATGATATGAGTGGCATCAGGCCTGCAATGACTGGAATACCAGCCTCTCTGAGCAATTCGAAAATGATTTTTGCCTTGTCAGTATTGAAAACGGGTTGAGTCACGACAAAATGAGCCCCTTTCCTGATCTTTTTCATAATATTCTCAAAGTTTTTATAAGGATCACCTGAAACCCTCATTCCAACACCAATGAAAAAGTTTGTTTTCGACGAAATGGGGTTACCGAGGAAGTCAACACCGTGATTCAGAGCGGACATAAGTTCAACAAGTCCCTCTGATGTAAGGTCGTAAACTCCGGTAGCAAATGGGTAGTCCCCGATCGATGGTGGATCTCCACCAAGTGCTATAAAATTTTCAAGTCCAAGGGCGTGTGCACCGAGGAGGTCGGATTGCATGCCGATGATGTTTCTATCCCTGCACGTGTAGTGGATTACAACTTCCTTACCCAATCTGTCTCTGAGAAGCTTGGCTGTTGAGATCGGTGACATGCGAGGTCTTGCCATGGGACTATCTGACACTGTGATAGCGTGAATATTTTTCACGTGAGGCTCTATCTTTTTAATAAACCCCTGAAAATTAGCTCCGCGTGGAGGGTCAACCTCCATGAGGAACACTCTGCCTCTCTGGAGCATGTCTTTTAGAGCAGAGTGTATTTCTTCCTCTTTCCTGATCTCTTCGGCTCTTTCGGTTACCTGTACCCTCGCAATTTTCCTCTTACCCCTTTTTAGGCCATTGAGCCTTTCACGTAAGAGACGGATATGCTCCGGTGTTGTACCACAGCAACCACCAATGATTTTTACACCAGCGGCAAGGAACTTTCTTCCATACTCGGCAAAGTAGCGGGGATTATAAGGGTAGTAGAATTTGCCCTGTACAAACTGTGCAAGCCCTGCATTTGGCATGGCGGAGAGCTCTTTTTTAGTTACAGTAGCCATTTTTCTCACGACTTCGTAAACGTTCTGAGGTCCCAATCCACAATTTGAGCCAATTGCATCGGCTTCGGTTCTATCAAGTCTGATGCCGACCTCGTAGGGATTTTTTCCGAAAAGTGTTAATCCGTTGTTAGGAAATGACATTTCGGCTATAACGAAAACGTTCGGATCAATTTCTTTTGCAACTTTTATCCCCACAAGAAGCTCATCAAGACATGAAAAAGTCTCGAAAACGAGCAGATCCACTCCACCCTCCAGAAGAGCTTCAATCTGTTCTCTAAAAATTTCACGGGCCTCTTCATCTGATAGCCTCTTCTCTTTATCAAGAGGCCTTGAGATGGGGCCAATTGAACCGGCAACGAAAACTCTCCCCTTTGCAATTTGCTTAGCTATCCTTGCACCGTAATAGTTGATTTCCTGTGTTTTCCTGCCAATTCCAAAATATTCCTCAAGGATGAATCTGTTAGCCCCAAAGGTGTTTGTGGTGATAACCTCTGCACCGGCTGAAATATAACCCCGGTGAATTTCCTGTACGATCTCTGGCATTGTGATATTGAGCTCATCATAGCAGAGGCCTTTTGGAACACCTCTCGCGTAGATTTCAGTACCCATTGCGCCGTCAAATATGATAAATTCTTTATCGACAAAAAAATCTTTGAAATTCATTTTTTCATCAGCTCCTCGACTTTTTTAACTGTATCGATTGCGTCACGTCCATAGGCATCAGCGCCAATCTCTTCAGCAAACTGCTGATTAACGGCAGCCCCTCCTATAATAACTTTTGCCTCTGAATATAGTTCATTTTTTAAGTCAACTACATCTTTCATTCCATCCATTGTGGTCGTCATAAGGGCAGAAAGACCGATAATATCAGCTTTTTCTCGCAATGCAGTTTCTACAATCGTCCTGGCATCGACATTTTTACCAAGGTCAATAACATCGTATCCGTAGTTTCTCAAGACAAGGGCAACAATGTTTTTCCCGATATCGTGTAGATCTCCCTTTACGGTTGCCATCACTATTTTGGCCTTCTTCGAGGCTTTACCATCGAGGGTCAGGTATTTTTCGAGTATTTTGGCTGCCCCTTCCATAGCCTCAGCAGAGAGAATTAACTGAGGCAAAAAGTAAATTCTTTTTTCATATAATTCTCCAACCTTCTGCATTGCGGGAATTAGAATTTTATTCAGCACATCAAAGGCATTCATACCAGATTTTATCAGCTGTTCGGTCAATTTGATGGTAGTTGGACGCTCACCCTCGACCACGCTGTTAAAAAGTTCCTCCTCTGGAGTGAGTGCAGGTTTTTCTTCCTCCTTTATTCTGAGATCAATCTGTTTTCCATAACGTTCTATGTAAATTTTCATTCCAGGATCACGTCCTGTAAGAGCATTTGCCGCAAGAATAAGATTCTGAATTTCCTGGTCCAGTGGATTCAGGATTGCAGAATCGAGGCCGTGCCACACAGCTATAGGGAGGAAGGCTCTGTTTAAAAATTTTCTTGCAGGTAGTCCATAAGAGAGGTTGGAAAGTCCCAAGGTTGTTGCTATACCCATTTCTGAGAGCAGCTTCCTGAGAGGTCGAAATGGTGAGAACCACTGGATCTGCTATCAAATCATTCATCGTGAATCCGCTATCAAGAGCTTTTCCCACAAGTGTATCAATAATTTTTACCCTGTCCTTTGCCGTTTCAGGTATTCCCTTTGAGTCCATGGCAAGTAGTACCAGAGCTGCTCCGTATTTCCTGGCCAGAGGTAGGAGCTCTCTCCACGTCTCACCGTTGACAGAGTTTAAAACCGGCTTTCCGCCGTATAATTTGAAAGAAGCCTCGATGGCTTCAGGGTTAGCATTGTCTATAAAAAGTGGTAGTCTTGAAACATTCTGAAGTGTCCGAATGGCGTCAGAGTAAAATGCCGGGTCTTTTTCGCCCCGCCGTCCGAGGTTGATGTCAAGCGCATGGGCACCGCTCATCTCCTGTTTCCTGGCGTATTCACGGGCAAGGTTTAGTTTTCCCTCTTTTAATTCATTGTTCAAATTCTTTTTCCCATACGGGTTTATGTTTTCACCAATTATCTTGAAAGTTAAATTCTTGCCTATGAAAACCGTGGAGTTTCTACTCGAAGCCCTGAAAAAGGTTTCAATATGTGGTCTTTTGACCGGTTTCTTACCTTTTAAGGCATCGGAGATTAACTTTATATGCTCTGGTGTTGTGCCGCAGCAACCACCAATTATGTTGGCACCCAATTCGAAGAATTTCATTGGGTACTGCAAATATTCATCAGGTCCAAGTGGATAAATGATTTTATCTCCGCGCTTTTCCGGTATTCCGGCATTGGCGTAAACTATTAGAGGTTTGGTCGAATGTTTAAGAATCTTTTTGATGAAATCAATAAATTCGCGTGGGTGTCCTCCACAGTTTAGACCAAAGATGTCTACATCCGTAGAGCTGAATGTTACAGATGCTACCTCTGGATCAGAGCCCGTAACGGTCAAACCACCCTCCATAGGATATGAGATGGAGACGGCAATCGGTAAGTCAGTATTTTCCTTTGCCGCCCTTGCAGCGATCTTTGCTTCAAGGATGTCAATCTGAGTCTCTATCAATAATAAATCTGCCCCTCCTTCTGCAAGTGCCACTGCCTGTTCTCTGTATATCTCGTAAACTTCATCTTCTGTTAGTTCGCCAAGAGGCTGAATGAGTTTTCCAATGGGTCCCATTGATCCAGCGATAAAAACATTCCTTGACTCTGCCGCCATCCTCGCAATTTTCACTGCTGCTATGTTTAGTTCACGAACTCTATGCCCGGCGCCAAATTCTTGGAGTTTTATGCGATTTGCCCCAAAAGTGTTAGTTTCAATTATATCTGCACCGGCTTCAATGTAATCCCGGTGGATACCTTCAATGAGTTCCGGAGATTCTACATTCAAAATTTCTGGAAAATCAAATTTTTGTCCTGTTCTACGAATCAACTCTGTGCCCATAGCACCGTCCAATATGAGTATTCGCTCTTTCAGAATCTCCTTTATCATTTTTCGACCCCTATCACAGCGGTGATGGTTTTTTGTGGATATAGAAGATTTTTCTCGTTAATTTTTATTCCCAGCTCATCAAGTTTCAATTCCCTATAAATTTCTCTTTGAAATTCAAGTGAGAGATCTCCATATCCAGGACTGAATCTCATGGTTAGGAAACTCCTTAAATGTCGTGCCTGCGTATCTAATAGGTGATTCAGAGAGTTTGCAACCGCCTCAACGGCCTCCGAACCGATCACATCAAAGATGAGGGCTTTCTCAACATGTCCAGCCTCTGTTTCCAATTTGATTTTTTCATCTATACCAGGTCCTATTGTCACAGCCATGAAGATTACCGCAAACGAATCCTTTAAAAGTTTTTTCATCGACTCGCCTCTAAGAACCACATCAGTATTTTTTAATTTAATAAAATCGTTCTTATGATCGATTTTTCTAACAATATAAACACCTTTTGGATCAATTAGAGACTCTGCCTCTCTAAAGCAGTTTTCCACAAGGGATTTAACAGAGGGGGTGATTACCGTGGTTTTGAATCTATACCCCAGAAGGCCCCAGACCGCTTTTCTATTGATTTCAAAATTTTCAATACGGTCAAGCCTTATGAGCCTGTCATATAGCATTCCATGGTTAGTAAAGGAGATAACTTCTATAGTCTTTTACACCCTTTTCACTTGTCAATTCGTTGTTCCACGTCTGCCAGAGCCTGTCAATGAGTCCGTATTTCACTTTAAGGGCGAACTGTTCCTTCTCTTTCTCAAATTCCTGTTTTGTGGGTACTTTCTTGTCGAGCAGTTTTACAATGAATACACCATTCTGATACTTGATTGGGGGTGAAATCTCTCCTGGTTTCATAGCAAATATTGCACCGTAAAGGGTGTAATTAATACCGATGGTTTTTATCGGTTGTCCCCATCTTGTTTCTCCTGTCTCTACATATTTAATTCCATAGGGTTTCAGGGAATCAGCCACACTTTTTAGAGTTAAACCCGATTTAATCAACTTTTCTGCCCTGTCAACGAGTTTATTAATGATTTCCTGCTTTTTCTCTCTCTTATACTTTAATTCAACCTCTCTTTTTACCTTGTCGAAAGGCGGAATCTGCCTGGGGATCTTCTCTTTAATCTTGAAAACGAGATAGTAATAAGGTTTATTGAAAACAGGCGAAATTTCTCCCTTTTCGTGCTCTTTAACAAACTTTAGGATTTCATTGTCGATTCCTATTCTTGGAATAAAGCCAAGATTCAACTTGAATTCTCCGGTTTCAACGATCTTAAGCCCCATATCCTGTGCCGCCTTTTCAAATCCTTCCTTTTTAGCCTTATCAAGGAAATCTCTCAACTTCTGGTTCAAATCAGACTTTGTCGTACCACTGATTCTAATACGAACCAAAATGTACGCGATTTTAAGACTATCGGCCTCAGAAATTTTCTTGGATTTCTTTCTTCTTTTTCGGGATTTCTTCGGTGTGTCAAGCAATTTTACGATAACCCATCCACGGGGTGTTAGTGTGGGTTTTGAAAATTCCCCCTTCTTGAGCTTTTTGGCAATTGGGTATAGATATCCGTATCTCCTATCACCGGGTTTTACCCAGCCAATAACGCCTGCACTGTCCTTTGTGGCCGGATCTTCACTATAATATTGGGCAATATCTCCGAATTTTTCACCACTTTTGAGTTCGTCGTATGCAGTGTAAATTCTGTCCTTGGCGTCCGATGAATCCTGCGAAGAGGGAAGTTTTCTCAATATCACAAGTTCTAAATTGGCCTTTTCCGGTTCGTTGAACTCTTCCCTGTGTTTCTCGTAATAGTTTTTCAAATCCTGATCTGTATATTTGACGAGGGAATCAGGAATGTAATAGATGTTAAAATTGAGTATGTTTGCATTGAACCGCATATTCACGCGTTTGTATTCCTCAAAAAGTTCAGTATTAGATAGTGGCAGACTGATTAGGATATCAGATTTTACGATATCCTTTGGGACCTCCCTTCTAATCCTTCTCTCATAGGCTTCAAAATACTGAAGGTTCCTTGGGTTTTTTAGGGCCTGTATATACTTCTGGAAATCGAATTTCCCATCTGGTTTCCTGAATGCGGTATCACGCAATATTTCCGGAGGAGGAGAAGTCTCGATAATTTTTAACACTGTTGGATCGGTGAGATCAAGATGCCTCTCTTCGATGATTTTTTGCCACCTGACATCCTCAAGGATTTTTTTCCAGGCTTCCTCCTGGATCTTTGCCTCTTCTTCCTCCGAGGGATTTACACCATTATTTGCCCTGACACTGTCATTATAAATCTGCTGAAATACCTGGTTATAGTATCTAATTGGGATTTTATGCTCGCCGACTTCAGCAACAATTCCTCTCTGCCAGGGCTTTGCATTTCTTTTTCCAACGATATTTGCACCAAGATCAAAGATAATCCATCCTATAAAGGCAGCTACAATTAGCCATAAATAGAATTTAGTAGTTTTCCTCAATTTTCTCATTAACATCATGGCAAAATCATCCTCCGTCCAAAGAAAATTTGGGGGTTAGTATATTACAAGAATAAAAACTCTGTCAAGGCAAGGGAAAAGTGGACCCGGTGGGACTTGAACCCACGACCTGGTGACTGCCAGTCACCCGCGCTCCCACTGCGCCACGGGCCCACGACTATGGGCCGTGCAGGATTCGAACCTGCGACCCCCTGATTAAAAATCAGGTGCTCTGCCACCTGAGCTAACGGCCCTGACAGTTGCATATTCTAATGGGTTTGACTCCTCTTTTCAATAATCCGGAGAGTATCTGGGTTTTGAATAAATTTTCAATTCTATCTACCATAAAAAGTGAAGCATAAAAAGTGAAGATAATATTCATGTTTAAGTGAAATAATATTACTGATTCACTTAAGTTTCATTTGCCACGGTTAAGGTTTTTTCTTCGACCACAAAGTATTATAATCATTCAGAAAGGTCAAAAAGGAGGTATATGTATGAAGAAGTTGTTGGTAGTAGCAATGTTGCTCATCATGGGGGTGGTGAGTGCCCAGAGTCTCAATCTGGTTGCAAGAGCACTGTGGGGTCCCTCTGAGGCTGTAGCCAGGAACGGAGACACGCTCTACATAGGTGGTGGGGCGGCTGTCCTTATCGTAAACGTTGCCAATTCTTCAAATCCACAGGTTATAAACTGGTTTTATACTCCCGATATCGTACGTGCTCTCAAATACAGAGATGGATATTTATACATTGGTAATTCGTACTATGGTTTCTCTATTGCCGATGTACACAATGCGGAAAATCCGGTACTGCTCTCTACTGTTACAAGCGATCAAGATTGGAGGGTACTCGGGCTCTGGATTCAGGATACCCTCCTGTATGTGGCTGCAAGAGAGTATGGACTCGCCATCTACAATGTCAGTGATCCATCCAATCCCGTCGAAATAGGAAGATTTAATTCCGGAATTTCTGCCGTTGTCTCCGTTTTTGTTTCCGATACCCTTGCATACATTGCAGACTACGATAATGGAATTAAGATCTTGAACGTTGCCGATCCTACAAATCCATCTCTTATTTCTTCTTGGTCTTTAAATGCTTCCTATGCATTTGGTATAACTGTCAGAGATACACTTGCCTATGTCGCTTATGGTGGGAATGGTCTTGTCATTGTAAACATCTCAGATCCTACATCCCCCATTTATGTCTCAAGCTATGATCCGGGGAGCTATGCCTGGGACGTGAAACTCTTCGGAAACTACTGCATTGTTTCCCACTGGTCTCGTGGTGTGTATGTCTATGATGTCTCTACACCAACTGCCATCACTCCTGTTGGATTTTATGATACAGATGGAACTGCGAGTAAATTTGAAGTGGATTCCACCAATATTTACCTCGCCGATAGAGTGAAAGGCTTCAAAATCCTCGATTGGTCAAATCCGTCTACAATTACCCTTGCCAGCGTGGTTGAAACCGGAAACTGGATCTGGGGAATGGGAATCTATGGAAATTATCTTTACACCGTTGGAGCATGGAGTCCGATCTTCATCCTTGATATACGTGATTTAGAAAACCCGGGTTACGTGGGAGCTGTTACAACCGTACCACAATTTGCCTGGAGTGCGTATCCGGCCAACGGGAAGCTCTATGTCGCCTCAGCTTCGGCTGGAATCTGGGTATACGATCTCTCTGATCCTGAGAATCCACTTCTCGAAGGTACAACAAACCTTGGAATTAATGTCTACGACGTGATTGTTGAGGATACAATAGGTTTCGTAGCCGGCGCCTCTGATGGATTTTACATAGTAAATGTGTCCAACCCGTCCGGGATTTCAGTAATCTCAAATATTCCCACAGTGAATGTCGCATTTAAATTGTTTAAGAAAGATTCACTCGTATATGTTGCAGATAGATCCGGTGGTGTCAGAATTATCAATGTGGCTGATCTTACCAATCCCACTGAAATCGGAGCAATGACGCCCGGTGGAAAGGCCTATGGAATTTATGTTCAGGATACAATTGCCTATATTGGTGCCTGGAATGATGGAATTTATATCTATAATGTGGCTGATCCTACAAATCCCATCCAGCTTTCTCATATCGTTACACCTGGAAATGTGAGGGATGTTGCGGCTTATGGACACTACCTGTTTGCCGGTGAAGAGGCTGCTGGACTCGCAGTTTTCGACGTCTCTAATCCTTCCCAACCCACGCTTGTAGATTCTTTTAACACCTCTGATTGGGTGTGGAGGGTTGCCGTTTTACCTGATTATGTTATAGCTGATGATAGAGGCGATGGTCTCTATTTCTTCAATTTCCCTATGACAGATGTGTCTGAAGGAATGGAAGACCATGGAATTTCTGTCAGAGCTATATTTAACAGGCTCACACTCTCGGTTCGAAAGCCTGGAAGAGTTGGTATCGACATTTACAGTGTGGATGGTAGAAAGGTCAGAACTTATGATCTGAATGTGGCCGAAAATACGGAGAAAACGATATCTCTCGATAATTTACCATCCGGGATTTATTACTACCGGGTGAAGGCTCAGGGAACGAGTCTTGGGGGAAGATTGATAGTGTTTAAATGATGAATTAAATTTTAGGGCGGCGGGCCAGAGGCCCGCCGCCCAACAACATCCCTTGACACTTAATTTCCTTAATGTTAATATCAAAACCGTTCGGTGCGCCCGTAGCTCAATTGGATAGAGCGACGGACTACGAATCCGTAGGCTGGGGGTTCGACTCCCTCCGGGCGCGCCATTAATTGTTATGTACTTTCTCCTTATTGCAATTTCACTTTCAACAATGAGGTTCCCGCTCCAGAAATCCCCCGATCCTGAGCCAAAGAAAGCTGCCCTTTACTCATTTGCCTATCCTGGCCTTGGAGAATACTACACAGGAAATACCAGAAAGGCCATCCTGTTCTCCACAATTGCAACTTTTTTCCTGGGTAAAGCTGTATATCACTACTACCAGTATAAAACCTACCGTGACGAGTATCTAAAGATTGGCGATTATTCCTACAAATTAGAGTACGAAAATCAATTCAATTCCTTTATGAGTGCACTTTTTTACTACATTGGTATCTGGGGATTCTCGATGGTTGATTCCTACATTTCGGCCCATCTTTCTAAATTTTATAACGTCGATAAAAAGATTGATGAGGAATTCGTTCGTTAAAGGCACTTTCGTCAGGAAGTTTGGGTAATCCCTTTTTGAAAATGAAAACGGGAGATTTCTGAATTTTCCACATGTTTTAGTTTGCATTTTCCCCGAACATTCTCGATTTTTGGCTCATATCGTAGTGATTTAATACCATTCACTATGAAAAGATTAATTTTATGGCTTCAACGAGTGGCTCAGGATAAATTTCAGCCTGAACTGGCAGGATATCAATTTCCCCATTTTTAATCAAAAACAGCTGTTTTTGCCCGGTACTTCGAAATCGAAAAACAGTTTTGTAGAGAATACCGGAAGTGCTCTTGAAAGTTTTTATAATTTTGAAGAAAACATCCTTAGTCCTCAGTTCCAGACCGGTCAGATTGAGGAGTGTATCTTCTGACAAACTGACTTTCTGAGGATAGTTGAGAAAAGTTTTGTAAGTTTTCGAGTCCCTGAATTCTCCTTTTTTTACCACTGATAAGCTGTAGGTTTTTCGCCCGGCGGCCTTCCATTTCCTCTCATATTTTGTGTAAAAAGCGTTGACTCCGTC
This sequence comes from Caldifarciminota bacterium, assembly GCA_026986655.1. GTDB lineage: Bacteria > Hydrothermota > Hydrothermia > B15-G9 > WFZT01 > WFZT01. The sequence goes on from JALSOD010000307.1 coordinate 13,987, forward strand.
AACTATGTTGAAGTTATTAGATTCTTTAAAAAGTTCCCTGACATTTGTAAAATAGTCTTCCACATCGGTTGAAAAGAAAAATCGGCCTTCGGGTTTGAGTGTTGAGGTTAGAAGTTCGAGAAAGTATGTATCGACGATTCTACGCTTCTCCCTACCTGGCCAGGGGTCGGGGAATAGAAGGTAAATCTCGTCGAGAGTGAAAGAGGGTGTAATCCATTGGAGGAACCATTTCCCTTCTGATTTAACGAGAAATACGTTTTTTAAATTCTTTGTTCTTGATAAAGCCTTCTTTAATGCAAAATTTGAAATATCGAGCCCCCAGATAGTGTAATCCTTCCTTGCCTCGCTTAACTGAACCAAAAATTCTCCGTTGCCACAGCCAATTTCAAGAATATGACGCTCATTTTTGTTGAAGATCTCTTTATCAATTACTTTCCTCGGTGAAATTACTCCGGCCATGAGGCTTAAATTTAATCCATCCTGATTTGTAAAATCAAGGTTAATTTGATATAATTCAGAATGATTATGGTTGAAAAATTTGCGTATCTGGTAGGGACGTATTTAGTGGGTGGTATTCCTTTTGGATACCTATTTGTGAAGATTTTAAAGGGAATTGACGTTCGCACAGTAGGAAGTGGCAATATAGGTGCTACCAATGTTTACAGAGCGGGAGGAATTTGGATTGCCCTGCTCACGGGTATTTTTGACGTTCTAAAAGGATTTTTACCAACTTATTGCGCATTAAGATTATTCGGAATAAATTTTGCCGCTGTTACAGGAGTTGTGGCTATTCTGGGGCATTCATGTACCATTTATATGAAGTTTAAAGGGGGTAAAGGAGTTGCAACCACTGTCGGCGCGTTTCTCGCTTTATCTCCGATAGGTGTTGGAATAGGAATTCTTACCTGGATTGTTATTTTGCTAATCACGTGGATAGTTTCTATTTCGTCTCTCGTGGCGGTAACAATAGGGGGAGTTTACATTTTCTTCTCCACTACAAGTTTTATCCTGAGGGTGATAGTAGTATTTGCAGTTTTTGTCATTTTTATCAGACATAAATCAAATATCAAGCGATTACTCAGGGGAGAGGAGCCAAAGATCAAATGAGAGTAGGTTTTCTGGGTGCCGGTTCATGGGGTATAACTCTTGCAAATCTGCTTGTTCAAAAGGGTGTAAAAACTATACTGTGGGAGCATCGTTACGATAGATTCAGAAGATTACAGGAGGAGCGTAGGGATCCGGTACGCTTTGGTGATTTTGTCTTTCCTGAAGATATGAATTTTACAAACACTGTTGATGATGTTCTTGAAGTTGATCTTCTTGTTTTTGCAGTCCCTTCTCAATCTGTACGCGAGACTGCAAGAAAAATTAAAGGAAAGCCAGTGCCACGAAGTGTTTTAAGTGTCGTAAAAGGGATCGAGATTTCAACATTAAAGAGAATCTCGGAAGTGCTATCTGAAGAGCTTGGAGACGTTCAAATTGCAGTTCTCTCGGGCCCGTCCATTGCGAGAGAGGTTTTAAGAAAACTGCCTACGTCAGTGGTTGTGGCCTCAGAGGATCTTTCATTTGCTGAGAACATTCAAAAATTATTCAACACCAATAGATTTCGTGTATACAGATGGTTTGATGTTAAAGGGGTGGAGCTCGGGGGGGCACTTAAAAATGTAATAGCCATAGCAGCAGGTGCAGTGGATAGTTTGAAGCTTGGAGCTAATGCAAAAGGTGCACTGATAACAAGGGGTATTGCTGAAATTACACGACTTGGACTTGCGCTCGGTGCGGATGTAAGAACCTTTGCGGGTCTTTCTGGAATAGGGGACCTTATTACAACCTGTTTTTCTAAATTTTCCAGAAATAGGTACGTTGGTGAGCAACTTGGGTTAGGTAAAAAGATTGGCGAGATTTTAGATTCAATGGTGGAAGTTGCCGAGGGTGTATACACTACCGAGGCAGCATATAGATTATCTCAAAAGTACGGAATCAGTATGCCGATTACAGAAGCTGTTTATAGAATTTTAAAAGGGGAATTTACTCCCATAGAAGCTATGGATTGGTTGTTATCGAGGGAGTTGAAGCTTGAGCACTATTAGAGTATAATAAATTCTAAATTTTCCCCGAAAGGAGAGTGGAAGAAAATGAAAAAGGGAATTCATCCGAAGTATTATCCAGATGCAGTTATAAAATGTGCATGTGGGAACGTCGTTGTTACGGGCTCTACCAAAAAAGAAATAAAAGTAGAAGTTTGCTCAAAATGTCATCCATTCTACACCGGTGAGTATAAGAGGACCCTTGTTGACACCGGTGGTAGAATTGAAAAATTCCGTAAAAAGTATGGGCTCAAGTAAAAAAATATTAATAATATTCCTTGTTATCGGGGGGCTTTTATTTTTAAACTCCTGTGCGAAAAGAAAGGGAATAAAGGAACAAACGAAGATAACGGTACCACCCCCGGAGACCACGCATGTTTATACACCGAAGCCCGCTAAGGTTGAAACTACACAGGTGGTAACGAAGAAGAAGAGGCGGAATATAAACTTTGAAGGGCCTGTTGTAGTTTTTGAGAGCGATACAGGTAAGAAAAAGGATACGGTGCAGGTAGTTTTACCCCAGGAAATGGCTACAGTGCCTGAGACTACCACTACGATGCCAGAAACTACTGCCAACCAGGTCCCTGTTGTAACACCACCTGAGAGTGAGCAAGCCCAGGAGCCGGAAAAGGTTTTTGGTTACAGAGTCCAGATTTTTGCGACCTTGAAGAAGGAAAATGCACAGAGGGTTGCCGATGAGGCCAGAAAGGTGCTATCCAAACCTGTTTATATCGAATACATCCCTCCATTTTATAAAGTGAGGGTGGGAAATTTCAAAAGTCGGGACGATGCCGAAGAGTATAAAGAATATTTGAGGGCCAACGGTTACCCCGACGCTTTTGTGGTTGAGACTGAAATAAAGGTCCATTGAGAAAGCTCCTGATCGCAACAAAAAACCCCGATAAATTAAGGGAGATAGGACGTCTTCTCGAAGGGCTCAATACGAATATTGTCTCACTGATAGATTTTCCTGAGATTCGAGGCGCAGAAGAGGATGGGTTGACCCTCATCGAGAATTCTTACAAAAAGGCCTACGAAGCCTATCTCTCCACGGGAATACCCACGGTTGCCGATGACACAGGATTGGTCGTTGATGCACTTCAGGGAATGCCTGGTGTGTTTTCCGCAAGATTTGCAGGTGAAAATGCAACTTATACAGCCAATAGGAGAAAACTTCTAAAATTACTTGAAGGTGTCTCAAATAGAAGGGCCAAATTTGTTACAGTGGTAACATTTGTGAGGAATGAAAGGGAAATTTACCATTTTGTTGGTGAGGTTGAGGGATTTATAACCCCAGAAGAAAGGGGCAGTGGAGGTTTTGGATACGATTCAATTTTTCTTTATCCTCAGATGGGGTTAACTTTCGCAGAGATGCCCCTGGAACTCAAGAATAAACTCAGTCATCGGGCAAGAGCTTTTGAAGAATTAAAAAAATTCATAATTAATGAGAGCCGCATTTCTTGATCGTGATGGCACAATTATAAAAGATGTGGGGTATATAAATTCCCCCGAGTATATCAGATTTTTATCAGGGGCTATAGAGGGATTAAAAAAGCTCCAGAGTCTCGGTTTTGCTCTTTTCATTGTAACAAACCAATCGGGAATCACCAGGGGATATCTGTCATTTGATAGGTACAGGATGATAACCAACGAACTTATCAGGCGGTTGTTGATGGAACACATCTGGATTAAAGATGTGATTTTCTGTCCCTACCATCCTTCGGTTCGATCGGGGTGCAGGAAACCCTCTCCGACAATGCTATTTAAACTAAAGGACAGGTACCCAGAGATTGTGTTTGAAGAATCTGTCATGATTGGAGACAAAGAATCAGATGTTCAGGCTGGTCTTGGGGCTGGGACAAGAGCAGTCAGAATTTCAAGCGTACCTGTGGAAACTCAGGCAGAGGTCGTTGTGAGGTCTTTGCTGGAGGCAGCAAATTACATTGAAAAGATACAGTAAATCCCGATATTACGCGGTTTTAATTTTAAAACAAGTTTTAGAAGATGGAAGATGGGCCAACAAACTCCTGACGTATTATTCATTCAAGTTGAATCACCAGGATGCCGGACTCCTGACTATTCTTGTCAATGGAACTGTGAAATTCAGGCTTTTTGAAGACTGGGTACTCTATAAGTACATTCCTAAAAAGAAGTTAGAGAGATTGACCCCGTGGATCAGGACTGTCCTCAGGATGGGCGTTTATCAGCTCTATTTTCTTGAGAGTGTCCCTGATTATGCGGTGGTGAATGAAAGTGTGGAACTGGCAAAGAGATTTGGTCATCGTGGAACGGCGGGACTTGTAAACGCTGTGTTAAAGACGATATTGAGAGAGAAACCAAGACCTGATGAAATCTGGGTAAAATACTCCCACCCGAGATGGCTTTATGAGAGACTGGTTCAGATTTTTGGGAATGATACAGCAGAAAAAGTAATGCAGCACAACAATGAGGCTCCTCAGATCTTTGTGAGAGTTAACACATTAAAAATTCCCCCGAACAAATTTGAAGAATTATTGATATCTAAAGGCGTTGAATTTAAAAAATTTGATTTTCCTCCTGTTACGTATCGGCTGAGCAAGTTACCACATCTTGTGGGAATCCCGGACGAGTTTTACCTCGTTCAGGACTTATCTTCTCAGGTGATACCCTATCTCGTAGCCCCTCAGGGTGTAGATTACGTGCTCGATATGGCAGGAGCGCCTGGCGCTAAAATTACTCATATTTTTCAGATAAATCATCAAATAAAGGCTTACAGTGTTGAGCTCCATTTCTCCAGGGCAAAGGAGATTAAAAGATTATCAAAAAGACTTGGAGCAATGATCCATGTGATAAATGGAGATTCCACCTATATTGATTTCAATATAAAATTTCACCGTATACTGCTTGATACACCGTGCTCGGGCCTCGGAACGTTGAGAAGGCATGCAGAGCTGAGATGGCGTATGAGACCAGAAAGAATTGAGGAGTTAAATAAAATTCAGATGGCACTTCTTGAAAATGCAGCTCGACTTGTAAGAAAAGATGGAGTGATTGTTTACTCAACATGCACGATTATTCCGCAGGAGAACCAGGGAGTTGTCCAATGGTTCCTCGAGAGACATTCGGAGTTTACTCTGGAAGATGCAAAGGAATTTATTCCACATAAGTTTACAGATGGAAAATATCTTTTCGTAAATGGCCTCAAACATTCATCGGATTTCTCCTTTGCCGCAAGGTTGAAGAAGGTGGATTGAGGGTGGAAATGAATCCACTTTATAGTTGATACTTATAAAATGCTGGCGGTTCTTTTCTCTTTCATTCTATCTTTTGAATCTTATTCCGATTCTCTTGATTACCTGATAGAAAATCCAATCAACATAAACTACGCCACGGTTTACGAACTTGAGGAGATTCCTTTCCTCTCGATGGACGAGATTTATCTCGTTGAAAAATTAAGGCCTTTCAGAAATTTTGATGATTTTAAAAGGCGCATGCGCCTTGATCCAGTCACAGCCGATCTACTAAGACCCTACATATATTTCTCAAAAATCCCTGTGAGGAAGTTAAAGATTTCCACCTACTTACGTAAGAAGCAGGATGTTTTAAACAAGGACTCTTACATTTTTATGTATGGACGGAGTTATAGAGCGTTAATTAGAAGGAAAAATGATGTAAATTTTTACAGAGTGCGATTTAAAATCAGGCGTATCTACATAGAGATGGGGAATTTAAAATTGGATCCCCTAACACTTTCATTTAAGCCATCTTTGAGGTTCGATGAATCAGCGTTACTTTCCACTTATTTCGATATCTATGGAGTGAAGTTCTTTTATAGGAAGAATAAGATTTTTGCATCATCACCATCGTTCAAGCGTGTAAATTTATGGGTTTACTCTGGGATTTACAGATATGCTGGGTTAAATTATCTGAGATTTCTGAACAGTGCAAGACTGGGAATTGAACTTTCGATCATGAGAAATGCCTTTATGGTAAAGAGTGTTATTTACAAACGCATCAACAGGTTTAAATTCAGGTTGAAGGGGGGATATTCTTCCTCTAATTTTCTCCATCCCATGACTCTTGACACCATAAATTCTTTTTTAAGCGCAGTTGTGGGATTTCCAATTGGCCCGATCTATGTGAAAATTCGGCAGTCCACAGTCTTTACAAAATTGAAACCACGGAGTTCTTCTATCCTCTCACTCTATTTCAGTGAAAAGGTGTCTCTGATGTTTAGAACATCCATTTACGAAGATTACAGATGGAATTCGATAAATGCAAACTATTCTTTCATGGATGGGGATACTTTGAAATTCTTTGAGAAAACCGTCAGTCCTGGAAATTCTTATGCTACAGGAATAGAATTTGATTTTCTGTGTATATCCACGGGTTTCATTGTTATTTCACCTGATGTTAACGATTATATTTCCGTTAAGGAAAGTGGCATTAGATATCCAGATTATCCAGGTTCAAGCGTTCCAGATTCGAGATTTTACCTACTGTTCAGAAAAGATTTTGGTAATTTGAGAGCGGGTTTGAAGTTTGCAATATCTCGAAATAGTGGAAGCGAATTTTCAGGAGGCCTGAGTTTTCAATGGCAATAGTAAGGACGAGGGCGATACTGCTCAAAAGTTACCCATTCGGTGAGAGTTCTGAGATTGCAATCCTTTTTACTGAAGCAATAGGGAAAATTCGAGTTTCGGTTAAAGGGGCAAGAAGGATGAAGTCTGCCATGCGTGCGAAGATTTTACCATTCTCGATTTCCGACGTTGTGGTCTATGTTCATCCCAAAAAAGAAGTCTACAACATTAAAGAAGCGCATGTGCTAAAGATTTTTAATCGTGCGAGGGATGTAAAATTCCAGAAGACCGTCTCAAATGTTTTAAATATCATAGATTCTTACGTGGAGGAGGGGCCGGAGGGGAGAAAAATTTTCGAGTTGTTGATAAGTTTTTTAGAGGTCCTGGATGGTGCAGAAAAAAGAGATGATGTCCTCAAATTATCATTCATTTTGAAATTTCTCAAACTTGTTGGACATTCTCCGGTCCTCGACAGGTGCGTGAGATGTGGAACTCCTCATGGACTTCATTACTTCTCACCAGAAATAGGTGGCACATTGTGTATCAACTGTGCCGGTATCGTTGAAGATCAGCAAGTTATTAGAATAAATAATGGGATTAGGAAAACTTTAATTTTTGTCCGTGATAGGCCCCTCTCTACAGTCCAGAATCTTTCAGTTAATGAAGGCATGATAGAAAAGTTGATAAGGGAATACCTCGAATATCACCTCGGGGTAACCATCTAATCAGATTACTGGCTCATCTGGAACCATACGGGAATACTTACCTTCTGCTATGTAATTCAGTACAATTCCAAGGAGTATAAAGATGCTTCCGATAACCTGCAGGGCCTTAACCCCCTCTCCGAGGATAAAGTATGCGAGTAGAGCCGAACCAATGGGTTCACCAAGTATTAGAACCGTTACAAAAGTGGCTGATGTGTGTTTCAGTGCCCAATTAAACGATGTGTGACCAATGATCTGTGGAATTATAGCGAGCAGCACAAAGTACTTGAAGACATCCACAGGGTAACTCTTGATCTGGGTGCCAGTGATAAGGCAAATTATGTAGAGAAATGCTGCTGCTGACATGTAAACAGGGAACACATAGTCAAGGAGTTCCGTGTGTTTTCGAGTACGTCTTCCAATGAAAAAATAGATCGAAATCATTATCGATCCAAGAATAGAGAGTATATCTCCCTTTAGATTTCCGAATCCGGTTAATTTGTCTGAATATCCCACAATAAATCCACCCAAAATGGAGACAAGTATCCCGATCCAGGCAAGGAGAGACGGCATTTCTTTTAAAAATATCCAGGATAGGATACCCACGAATACAGGATTCATCGTTACGAGAACTACGGAGCTCAAAACGGACGTGTACTTTAAGGAACTTATCCAGAAGGCGAAGTGTAGTGCCATAAAAAGGCCAGCGAGGATTTCATATTTCAAGTCTGGTGGCAATCTTTTCCCCTTTAAAGCGTATACCGGTGAGATAAAGATTGTTGCTAAGAAGAGTCTATAAAAGGCAATTACAAGGGCTGGTACCTGAGGTATTAGTTTTATAAAAATACTTGCAAAGGATACAGAAATTACGCCTATGAGAACGACAATGAATACTTTGAATTTGGACATTCAGATGATTATATGCTTCTTCGCGTTCCTTCTCAGGTCCAGATCACTCGATATTAAAAATAATTCAAGGGTATTCCACACCTTAGCCTGGAGCAGATGACCTCCCTTTACCTGACCATTTTTCATGCCTACCACTGCGTGAATGTGGTATGTAGGGTCTGCATTTTTCATGAATGATCCGCTCAGAGCAAGCACTTCCACCGGCTCTGGGATCAGGTGCTCAACGTATTTCCCGGACTCAAAGTATCCGAGTTTAACATTTCTAAACATGCCAAGGCCTGAAAGGATGATTTTAAGAGGTTTCCCGTGTGAAATTATGCTCTGTAATTCACTTAAAAAATCTTCACCATCATCAAACCTGGCGACAATAATATTTTCTTTTTCAACAAATTTCATCTTATTTCCTCCTCTCCAACACTTTCAAGTGCGGATTTTACCATTGCCCTGA
>JALSOD010000308.1 GCA_026986655.1 Caldifarciminota bacterium
CCCACAAGGGGCACCATAAGTGCCATGAAAGTGTCAGCAATTGCGATAAAAGTCCATGAGCCAATTCCGTGGGTGTAGAAGAATCCTGGCATTCCCACAAGAGTGAAAGCAGAAAATAACGTTGCACTGAAAGTCAGAAAGGTTATTATCCAACCGATATTCCTTCCAGCCACATAAAATTCTTCAATATTTTTCCTCGATTCGTGTCTCGTTCTGTAAGAAATCCAGGCACTTATCCCAATTAAGATCATAATTGCCAGAATCGCATAAAACGTAATCATTTTCTCTCCTCCTTCTCAGGATTCCAGACCAGTGCATACCAGATGACAAGAAGCAGCAGAATACCTGTCAGAACAAGCAACCAGAAGAGATCAAAGGGGAAACCGATAACAAACGGCTCGATTTTATGTGGCTTAATTATCACTGGTAAATAAATTAATCCCCACACAAGTAAAAGTAATATCAAAGGAACCATTTTTGACCTCCCTGGAAAATCATGTTAATGATGATTTAATTATTTTAGAGGTTCCACAGTTACCTGTCATTTATTGTTGGTATGTAAGTAAAGATTTAAAATTTAACAAAAATCGGAGAAATAAAAAATGAGAATAGCATTTCCAGTGAAATACGGGACAGGGCTCGATGATGAGATAGAGGAACACTTTGGAAGGGCAAGATTTTATGCAATTGTGGAAGTTGATGGGAATGGAGAGGTTATAAAATTTTCAAGTAAAGAGGTCCCATTTACCGAGCACGGACCGGGAGATATTCCCAACTGGTTGAAATCTTTCGAAGTTGATACTGTGATTGCTCGTGGAATGGGGCAAAAAGCAGTGGATTTTTTCAACAAGTTAGGAATCAACGTCATAATTGGTGCAAATGGGAGGTTGAAGGATGTCATTCATGATTTTATTCACGGTTCTCTCAAAACAGAGGAATGGGATCATGAATGTAGTCATGAAAACAGCGGCAATTGTCATTAACCCCCGTATGTGTTAAAATCTTTTACATGGATACTATAACGTTAGAAGCTCTTAAAAAAGTTTTTGTAAATAGAGAGGAACTTGAAAGGAAAAAGTCTGAGAAGGCCGATTTGCTTTCCATAATTGAGAGCTTATTCCGTGAGTTTGATGTCCAGGAAAACCCCTTTACTGTCTCTTTTACTGATATTGATCGTGTGGTACTTCTTTTAATGGGCAAAAAGAGGGACCCATTCCTCGAAGAGGGGCTCATTCTCAAAAAGGAATTTGTGGGGAATACGGCCATAAATCTATCTATGGAGTATGGGCATCCTGTAGCGTTGAAAGGGGAGGAGCACACAGCACCAGGTTTGAAACGCTGGTACTGTGCAGCAGCACCCCTAAAAAATTTGCATGGGAAAATCATTGGGAGCATCGGAATTTCAACTACGCGGGAAAACTATCCAGATTATGCACTTGGAATCGTCTCTTCCCTTGCGAAAGCTATCGAAAATGAAAACAACCTCAGGATAGCACTTGAAGAAGTTGAAGTTTCCCGAAAATATCTCGAGATAATTAGTGAAGCATCAAAGGATGGTGTTCTCTGTCTTGATGCCAATGGCAAAATTCTTTATATCAACGAGGCAGGTACAAAAATCTTAAAAATAGACAGGGAAAAGGCCATAGGCAAACACGTTACAGACATTGTTGATTTCACCCCTGTTATCCTGAACGTTTTCAAAACCCATAAAGGTTACGTTGATAAAGAATTCATTATCGAAAGTCCCTCCCGCGGGTTACTGCATTTCATCAAGACGGCTGTTGTTGTGAAAGATAAGGATGGAAACTTTTCAGGTGTCGTTGACTTTTTCAGAGAGATCAACAGGGTGAGAAATTTTGTCACGTCATATATAGGGGCCGAGGCAAAGTTCACATTTGACGACATCATTGGTGAAAATCCAAGATTGAAAGAGGCAATAAAAATTGCAAAGATAGCGGCAAGATCAAATTCGTCCGTCCTTATAACTGGTGAAACAGGGACTGGAAAAGAAATGTTCGCTCAGGCCATCCATTTTGAAAGTGACCGTTCAAACGGGCCATTTGTCGCCATTAACTGTGGGGCCATTCCGAGAGATCTCGCAGAAAGCGAGTTCTTTGGTTACGAACCTGGTGCCTTCACAGGGGCCTCCAAAAAAGGACGTCCTGGCAAATTTGAGCTTGCTGATGGAGGGACTCTGTTCCTCGATGAAATTGAAGAGCTACCCCTTTCACTACAGTCAAAACTACTACGCACGTTACAGGACAAAGTTGTAACACGTGTTGGTGGCACGAAATCCCTCAAGGTTGACGTGAGAATCATTACTGCATCCAACCGCGATCTCGTGGATCTTGTGAATCGGGGAGATTTCCGAAAGGATCTATTTTACCGATTGAATATAATCCATATTGAAATTCCACCACTGCGGGAACGCAAGGATGACATTCCTCTTCTCGTTTATCATTTCATCCAGAAGTACAATCAATCCCTGGGTAAAAAAATCAAAGGAGCGGACAGGTCTTTTCTAAAGCCACTGATGGAATACAACTTTCCAGGAAACGTCAGGGAGCTGGAGAACATTGTTGAAAGGGCTGTGAACATTGCGGAAACAGAGATGTTAAACGAAAAGCACCTTCCCTCTTACATATTTTCTCAGCCTTCAGAAGACACATACCGAAAATCCTTTGAAGACATCAAGAAAGAGCTACTCGTCGAAACCCTCAAAAAAACACATTTTAATATTTCAAAAACTGCAAGACAGCTTGGCATATCACGTCCCACAGTGTATAAATTGATCAAAAAGTACGGTTTAAAGGGGTAATTTTACCTGAACCTAGCCAATCTTCTTAAAGCTTCGAGCTTCTCTTTTCTTCCAAGATTGGATTCTTTTATAGCCTTTTCGAGTATCTCAATTGACTGGTCATAAAGTCTACGATTTACCGGATAGGGGATACCATCCTTTCCTCCGTGTGCAAAAGAATAGATTGCTGGGTCTGTATAACTCGGAGGGGCTCCGTAGAGAACATCAGCAATAAGGGCAAGAGCCCTCAAACTCTTTGGCCCCAGCCCTCTTATTCCGAGCAACTTCTCAAAGTTCTCAGGCTGAGTTTCGTAGGTTGTAAGAAAGATTTTTTTGATCCTATCCGGATTTATATCCTTTGCGAGGAGCTGGTGTCTCCTCGGCAGATTTAATTCCTTAATCCTACTCAACTCCCTCTCTATCTTTTCAGGTTTCTCGCGTGAAAGTTGGGTTATAACATCTCTTGCCTCCTCGGCCTCCCGTGCGACAGTATCTATAACAAAATTGGACTTTCTCTCGGAAATGATGCCTGTATGGGGGGAATTGACAAAATTTTCCGTCTTTATCCAGTGGTATCGTCGGGCGAATTTATTTTTTTCATTCATCCCCTGCTGGATCACTGCCCAGAGACCACTTTTTGTGAACACAATTGTGTGATGATAAATCTGGTAGCCGTCCTGAATAGCTGCAGAATCCACCTTCGCCGTCATCCTGCTCGCATATATCAATGGATCTGCATCTATACCATACCGGTCTCCGATCAATCTCAGTTCATCCGGTGTTTTTCGAGAGGTCTTACCCTTACCACCTGCCATAAAAACGCCTATTTCGGGTCCCAACCTTTTGAGGGCTTCTTTGATGGCCCCCGTCGTGGTAGTCGTAAGACCCGAGGAATGCCAATCGAATCCCATTACGTTGCCGAGTGATTGAAACCAGAAGGGATCAGCCAGTCTTTTAACAACTTCCTCCGGACCAAATTCAATTACAATCAGCTCCAGAATTTTCTCCGCAAGTACCTTCATTCTATTGAAAAGCCATCTTGGTGCTTTACCACCATGGAGGGGAAGATTTGCAATTCCAGTTCTCATGATGTTTTATAATCCACCAGTCACCATCCGATGTCAATCCTCGAGATAGGAGGTGAAAATCATCTTGATTATGTGCAATTTAGTTTAAGGATTAAAAATTTCCGAATACATCTTTGATAGGTTAGTCATGTACCACTTTTGCGTTTATAATAAAACTTTTCAAAGGTAGAAAGGAGGTCATTATGGGACAGACCATTGCACAAAAAATAATTGCGAAACACGCGGGGGTGGAAAGAGTAACACCCGGGGAGATTTACCTTGTTGATGTTGATTTTGCATTTGGGAATGACATAACTGCGGCCTTATCCATTAAACAATTCAACGAAATTGGAGCAAGGAAGGTCTTCGATCCCGAGAAAGTTGGTTTAATCCCTGATCATTACACGCCTAACAAAGACATCAAAACGGCTATCATTACCCAGAGTATGAGAAATTTTGCCAGGGAACACGGAATCACCCACCATTACGAGGTTGGTGAAGTCGGCATTGAGCATGCACTCCTGCCAGAAAAGGGAGTTGTCCTTCCAGGCGATTTAGTAATTGGTGCAGATTCTCATACGTGCACTTACGGAGCACTCGGAGCCTTCTCCACAGGCATTGGTTCTACTGATCTAACATTCGCCTGGATAACAGGTAAAGTCTGGCTTAAAGTACCAGAAACTTTAAAATTCGTCATTAACGGCAAACTACCCCGGTGGTCAGGTGGAAAAGACATCATACTTTACATCATCGGGAAAATCGGGGTAAATGGTGCCAACTACAGGGTTATGGAATTCAGCGGTGACACCATCAGAAATCTCAACATGGATAACCGCTTTACCATCTGTAATATGGCTATTGAAGCCGGTGCAAAAACCGGTATCATCGAACCGGATGAGAAAACTATCGAATATGTAGAGCAGAGAAAAGAGCGTTCGACATATACCGTTTATAAATCTGACAAAGATGCAGAATACGAGAAAATCTACGAAATCAACGCCGAAGATATAGTTCCACAGGTAGCATTTCCCCATCTACCAGAAAATACAAAGCCGATTTACGAGGTGGAAAAAATGGATATCCGAATAGATCAAGCTGTCATTGGATCATGTACAAACGGCAGAATTTCCGATCTTGAGATCGCAGCGAAGATACTAAAAGGTCACAAAGTGGCCAACAAACTCCGATTGATCATACTACCTGCGACACCTGCAATATACCGTGAAGCCCTTGAAAGAGGCTATATCGAAATCTTTCTTGATGCAGGAGCTGTCATAGCTCCTCCCACATGTGGACCGTGTCTCGGTGGTCACATGGGAGTACTTGCACCGGGTGAGAAGGCCATATCCACTACAAACAGAAACTTCAGAGGCAGAATGGGACATGTCGAATCCGAGGTTTATCTTTCCAATCCGGCAGTAGCGGCCGCCTCGGCCATTGCAGGCAAAATTGTTTCTCCAGAATACATTCTTGGAGGTAATTGAAATGAAGCTAAAGGGAAGAGTCTGGAAATTCGGGGATAACGTCGACACAGACGTCATCATCCCTGCAAGATATTTAAATACAACTGATGAAAAAGAATTGGCAAAACATTGCATGGAGGACCTCGATCCTGAGTTTGCTTCAAAAGTCAAACCCGGAGACATCATCGTGGCAGGAGAAAGCTTTGGAATAGGCTCCTCAAGAGAGCACGCCCCTATAGCCATTAAAGCATCCGGAGTATCACTGGTTATTGCCAAAAGTTTTGCAAGAATTTTCTATAGAAATTCCATCAATATTGGACTCCCGATACTTGAAAACGAAGAAGTTTATGACCTCGTTGAGACTGGTGACGAAATTGAAGTTGATCTCGACAAAGGAGAAATTCACGTGAAGGGTAAAACTTTGGAAGCAAGACCGTTTCCCGAGTTTATAAAAGAAATTATCCGGTACGGTGGACTTCTAAACTATGCAAAGGAGAAGTATCTATGAAAAAATTCAAGATAGCGGTCTTACCAGGAGATGGCATAGGCCCTGAAGTTATGGAAGGGGCTATCGAGGTGTTAAAATCCGTTGAAAAAGTTTACGGAGTCCAGTTTGAATACACATTTGCAGACGTTGGAGGAATTGCCATTGACAGGTGGGGTACACCACTTCCGGATGAAACCCTCAGGGTCTGCGAGGCATCGGATGCAATTCTCTTTGGCTCGGTTGGAGGCCCCAAGTGGGAGCACCTGCCACCAGAAAAGCAACCGGAGCGTGGCGCCCTTCTACCTTTAAGAAAACACTTTGATTTCTTTGCAAATCTAAGATACGGGAAAATTTACAGACCTCTCATCTGGGCATCACCTTTAAAAAAAGAGATAATTGGCGGTGGATTTGACATCATGGTCGTCA
>JALSOD010000309.1 GCA_026986655.1 Caldifarciminota bacterium
CGCCCTTATCTATCTTTGAAACCATGAATCCAACTTCATCCATGTGAGCGTCGAGAAGGAGCTTCGGCCCATTACCACCTGCATGGATAATGAGATTTCCAAGGGGGTCAATTTCAAACCCTTCAACATGATCCTTTATCTCCCTGATTACTATTTCCCGAATTTTTCCCTCGCTTCCGGGGATTCCGGGAGTATTGGACAATTCTTTCAGAAGTTCCCAATTAGCCATGGCATTTCTCCTTCCTGGGAGTTTGATGTATTGACTGTCTCACTAAAATTTTAAATTATCATATGCAAATCAATCAAAGGGTATGAATTAAATTTGTAAAGGGAGTGGATGGTGGCGACTTTTGATTCGATGACTAAAAAGGGTAGTGGGGGCGCCTTCAGCGCCCCCACTACCCTTTTTAACTATCCAAGAACCTCTTTCAGCTTTACTGCAGCTTCCTCTATAAATTCAGTGGCAATTGAGTAAGCAAATCTGATGAAATTTGTGGGTGAGCCGAAATTGTGGCCTGGAATTGAGCCGATATTGTGTTCAAGGAGGTACTTCTGGAGATGAACCCCGAGGTTGGCACCGGGTTCAACCTTCACCCCTTTCTTTTCCATAACTTCCCTGTATTTGGCTTCATCGATCTCCGGAAATAGGTAGAAAGCACCACGAGGCGGCCATTCCATCTTAAAGAACGGGATAGATGTCAGTGCGTTGTAAAGAATATCCCTTCTCTTCTGGTACTCCTTAACCATTTCACGTGTGTACTCGTCGTATTCAGGCTTCAGGGCTTCGGTCGCCCCCCACTGGGCAACAGAATTTACACCATTGGTGGTGTAAAGAAGTAACTTTCTCGCTCTTGTTAGAATTTTGTCATTTTCGATGTATGTGTATCCTATCCTCAAGCCTGAGAATGCCTGGGATTTTGACATAGAAAATGAAGGGAAGAACAACTCAGGATTAAGGTAGAAAATGGTCTCATATTCGGCTCCAGGATAAACGATGTCCTCATAAGCAACGTCTTCTACGAGAAAAACGCCGTATTTCTCAAGAATCCCTGCGAGCTTGTGCATGTATTCTCTGTCTCCAACCCCACCAGTTGGGTTTCCCGGATTCACATAAACGACGGCCTTTGGCTTTTCCTTTTTAATTGTGTCCTCGAGCTCATTCAAATCCCAGTTGAAATCAAGTTCTTTTTTTGTAGGAAGTTCAATAATTTCTGCCCCGGTGAGCATGGAGATATTTTTAATTGAAATCCAGACCGGGGCCTGAATCAGAATTTTGTCGCCAGGTCCGACAAGGGAATGAATCAACATATAAAGTGTTCCCATACCACCCTGGCCTACGAGAATATTTTTGGTGCTTTTGGCCTTCAAATTGTTTTTTCTTGCAAGTTTTTCGGCTATTACCTGCTTCAGAGGCTCTATACCTGAGCCTTCGGTGTAGAAGGTCTTGTTCTCATCAATGGCTCTTTTCATCGCCTCTTTTACCTTCGGATGTACATTGAAGCTTGGCGTACCACTCTCGAGCCTGTAAACCTTCTCACCTTTCCTCTGTTTTTCCAATAGCTGGTCTCTTATGACCACAATTTCACTTAGTGGAACTTTATCAATTAATTCCAGCATAGTTGATCCTCCCTGAACCGTTTGTTTTGCATAAATATGCGTAAATTATCAAATTTTCCTGATATTTCTGAATATCTATGAGCACACCTCACCTTTTAGAAGATGAAGGCGACAATTTAATAGAACATGGGAAATTTCAAATGAATTGGAACTTAATTTTCCGAGATAGCTCGTCCAGATGAAAAATATAAACCATGACATCGAATTTAACAACATCTTGAATCTTTTCAGGCCATTCAACTAACACAAAAGCATTTTTATCCTGAATAAGATCAAAAAATCCAGCGGGGTAAAGTTCACCAGCATCTTCGATTCTGTAGAGGTCAACATGGTATATTTTTACAGAATTTTTGTATTCGTTAATGAGGGTAAAGGAGGGACTCCTAACAGTTTTAATTCCAAAATATTCGGCAAATCCTTGAACAAACGTGGTTTTTCCTGCACCAAGTTCCCCGAACAGGGCGATGAGTTTAGGGGGTTTTAGATTTGAGGCAAGTTCTTTTGCCAGTTCCCTTGTATCTTCGGGACTATGGGTTATGATTTCACTTTTTGCGGTTCTCATCGACCTTCATCAAGCCCAGGAAAGCTTCGTGGGGGAGTTCCACTTTTCCGAGTTTTTTCAATCTCTTTTTACCTTCTTTCTGCTTCTCAAGAAGTTTTCTCTTTCTGGTAATATCACCACCGTAGCACTTGGCTGTTACATCCTTTCGTAGAGCCGGTATCCTCTCTTTTGCAATGACCCTTTTCCCAATTGCTGCCTGTATAGCCACATCAAAAAGCTGACGTGGAATAAGCTTTCTCAATCTGGTAACAAGCTCTCTACCCACGTAATAGGCCTTCTCACGATGTACGATAACGGCAAGGGCGTCAATTTTTTCCCTTGCAACAAGTATGTCAAGGCGAACAAGATCGGATTCTCGATATTCGAGAAATTCGTAGTCCAGTGAAGCGAATCCCCGCGACACGCTCTTCAGCTTGTCAAAAAAGTCAAAGATAACCTCTGCAAGCGGTAACTCGTACTCAATGATCATGGTTTGTCTATCGAGGTACTGCATGTTTTTCTGAATACCTCTTCGAGATTGGCAGAGCTCTACTATGGGGCCGATGTAGTTTTGGGGCGTGATTATCTCGGCCTTAACAAAGGGTTCAAAGGCACGTTTGAAGTCGTCGGGAAAATCTTTTGGTGAGTTTATTTCGATAATCTCACCGTTGTTCAATTCAACACGGTATTTTACATTAGGCGTTGTGATTATCACCTCTAAATCGAATTCTCTCTTGAGTCTTTCTTTAAAAATTTCCATGTGAAGAAGACCGAGGAATCCTACTCTGTAGCCCGGTCCGAGAGCTGGAGATGTTTCTCCCTGGTAAACGAGAGCCGCATCATTTAATTTTAGCTTTTCGAGCGCCTTCTGGAGCTCTGGAAACTCGGAAGGGATTGTAGGGTAAACTCCAGCATATACCATCGGCTTTGGCTCCCGATATCCGGGTAGAGCTTCAGTTTCATCGAAATACTTTGCATCTACGATGGTGTCACCCACACGGGCGTCTCTCAGGTCTTTTATACCTGCAATAACATATCCAACTTCACCGGCGACCAACTTCTCAGTCCTTTCCAGTTTAGGACGGAAATAGCCCACTTCCGTTACTTCATAGACTTTCCCGTTGGATTTGAAGGCGATCTTCATTCCAGGTTTGATCTCACCTTCGAATACACGCACGAAGGGAACAGCGCCGCGATAATCATCGAATTTAGCATCAAATATCAAGGCTTTTAAGGGTTTTTGTGGATCTCCCTCTGGAGGTGGGACCCTTTCAACGACAGTTTTGATGAGTTCCTCAACTCCCCAGCCTTCTTTGGCTGAAACTTCAAGGATTTGATCCTCTCCAAGGAGTTCGATGAGCTGTTCTTTTACACGCTCCGGGTCGGCATTTGGGAGATCAATTTTGTTGATAACAGGGATAATCTCAAGATTCTGTTCAAGGGCGAGATAAAGATTTGAAATTGTCTGTGCTTCTACACCCTGGGTGGCGTCCACCAGGAGAATGGCTCCCTCACAGGCTGCAAGAGAACGAGAGACTTCATAGTTAAAATCTACGTGTCCCGGTGTATCAATGAGATTGAGAATGTACTTCTTACCATTTAGCTCGTATTCCATCCTTACCGGGTGCATTTTTATCGTGATGCCCCTCTCACGCTCAAGGTCCATAGAATCGAGAACCTGTTCCGTATCCTCAGAAAGACGTAGGGTGCCCGTTATCTCAAGAAATCTATCTGCGAGCGTAGATTTCCCGTGGTCAATGTGCGCTATGATAGAAAAATTTCTAATATTTTTCATGCTCTGGGATACTTACTGGTTTTTTCTTCAATTATCTCTTCGATGTCAGATTCACTGAAGTTATAAATTTTGCCACAAAATTCACATTTTACTTCTGCACCGTGATCTTCTTTTAAAATACCCATTAATTCCCCAAGGTCAAGTAGGAGAAGTGCACGTCTTGCCCTTTCGTAGGAACAAGAACATCGGTATTTTAAAGGGTGTATTGCTGTAATTCCGAATCCAAGTTCACCTGATATTCTGGAAAGAATATCTTCTTCGGTTGCACCTTCGGCGATCATCCTGCTCACTGGATCCATCTTTCGGATGTTTTCTTCAAGTATATCGAGAATTTTTTCGTCCGCACCTGCAATAGGTTGAACAATGAACCCACCGGATGAAATCACGTGCCCGTCCTCGGCCACCAATACACCGGCACCCACTGCGGATGGAATGCCTTCTGAAACTGTAAAATAGTATGCCACGTCTGTGGCTATGCCGCCTGTTCTCAAAGGAATTGAACCTACAAATGGTTCACCAAATCCAAAATCTCTGACCACATAGAGAAAACCATCATTTGTAACTGCACCCTCAACGTTTAATTTCCCATCCTCAGTGAAAGGGAAATCTACATCTGGATTCTTGATGTAACCCCTTACATGACCCTCTGCATTACCCTGAACATAGATGTCGCTAATTTTTCCAGTTGTGACGAACTGTAATGAAATTCTTTCCTTGCCTTTCATCGTAACGCCCATCATTCCTACAATTGTCAGGGCACGGCCAAAAGCAGCGGTTGGCGTAGGGGAGGTTTTGTGTATCCTCCTGGCCTCCTCAACAGTATTTGTAGAAATAGCCACGAGTGCTATAACCTCGTTTTCGCCAATAATTGCCCTCGCTATCTGGTCACTTTTCATGGTCATTGATTATAAATCTAATGCTCGAAAATTTGAATTTTAGGGTATTTAAGGTAAAGTGGGAGGGAGCAAAGACTGACCCTCGGCCTCCTTCATAGTAAATCGTTCGTAGGCCGAACGGTTCTTGATTGTGTGTATCCTCTGATTTATCCTTCAATTCTATGAGGGATATTGCATCTTACCTGTTAAAGTACAAGAAAAATGTGGTTGTAGGAATCTTTATGCTTTTTATCGTTGACGGCGCCCAGATTGCTATTCCTGTAGTCATCAGGAAGGTTATAGATTCAATCGCAATGGGTAAAGTAACTCCCTCGGGACTTTTCAAGTATGCCATTATTATTCTTGGCCTTGCCGTTGTTATAGCCATCTTCAGATTTCTATGGAGATGGTTCATTATCAGAACAGCAAGACTTATTGAAGAGAGGATAAGAAACGAGCTTTACGAACATATTTTAAAATTGCCGGCCAGATTTTTTATGAGGAGGAAGACCGGAGACCTTATGGCTCACGCAACAAACGACCTCGATGCCATCAGGATGTCAATGGGTATCGGTGTAGTTGCTACATCTGACGTGATTATCATATCTACATTTTCGCTCATCGCAATGATTTCTATATCTCCAAAGCTCACCCTGTATGCAATGATCCCTATGCCGTTTCTTTCATTTATCGTCTTGAGATTTGGTAAGCTGATACACAGTAGGTTTGAGGCCGTACAGAAAACTTTTGCTGAACTGACTGAAACGGTAAGAGAGTATGTCAGTGGTATCAGGCTGATAAAGGCGTTTGCACAGGAGGATGGGGCTATTAACGAATTTTCTGGTATCAATAGAAATTTCGTTGACGTAAATATGAGACTTGTAAAGGTATTTGGACTGTTCCACCCCATTATCATGTTCTTCGCTACCCTGACTACGGGAATTACTCTCCTTGTCGGTGGTACGAGTGTCATTTTGAATAGAGTGACAATTGGAGAATTTGTGGCATTTAACTACTATCTGGGAATGATGGTATGGCCCATGATCGCCATTGGGTGGGCTACAAACGTGTTACAAAGAGGCTCCGCATCAATGAAGAGGGTGAAAAGCATACTTTTAGAACAGCCAGAGCCTGTTAATGTGGGAATTTCTAAGAAAATTTTAGGAGATATCGAGTTCAAAAATCTTGTTTTCAGCTACGATGGTAAGCCCATTCTTGAGGATATCTCTTTTGCTGTCAATCGCGGAATGAAAATGGGGATTATGGGGAGAACCGGATCCGGTAAAAGCTCTCTTGTCTTGCTAATTCCAAGAATTTATGATCCTCCACGGGGCACGGTTTTTGTAGATGGTGAAGATGTAATGGAATACAATCTCTTAACACTAAGGCGTTCAATTGGTTATG
>JALSOD010000310.1 GCA_026986655.1 Caldifarciminota bacterium
GTCATCGTAAAGTGCATCCTCTACTATCCATTCTCCAGAATCAACCACCGCCGTATCTGCTCCTATTCCAATCCAATCAGATGGATCACCATCCACCGTGATCGGATGAGCTCTCATGAGCCCTGTCGCAAATATCAGGACTCCTATTACAAATAATTTCTTCATAACTCACCTCCTGGGGAATATTATCATGTAGTACTGCTCTTAGGTCAAATTTTGAATAATTATGCAAAATGGAATTAATAAGCGGAAGACTTCAACAGAACATGAAATTAGATAACACTTATCACCCTGTATGGTGTATAGTAGACGATATCGTCTTAAAATTAACGAAGGTTCTCTAATACCTGGTAAACTTTTCATTAAAAGTGGTAAATTCATATAATTTAAAAAATTCGGGACAACCCCCTTTGGATGTCTGGAAACGAGGATGGAGGTGAGAGGAAATTTGGAGGTAGATTCCCGAATCGAGAGTAAGCAGGGATTTTGTTAATTTTGAAATCCTAAAAATCTGAAGAATAAAAGATTTGGGGGCGGCCCGAAGGGCCGCCCCCAAATCTTTTTGCTTCAACCTTTTTTTATCCTTTCTTTGGAATAGGATGTGCTATCTTTTTGTAAAATTCCTCAAAGTTGAAGGTTTTGTAATTAGCACATTCCTCATTGTGACATCTCTTACAAGTTTTCTCTGTTGGCATAACAAGACCGTAATCCGCAGGATTCAACTTACCCTGATAAAGTTTTTTCATCACTGAATATTTCTTGTAAGCGGATCCGGGACCATGGCAGGCTTCACACTGTACACCATCCTCAATTTTAAATGTGGACGCAATGTACTTTTTATCCACACCGTATGCAGTCGTGTGACACTTGAGACATTTGGGGGATTTTTGAGGATCCCCTGTGACCCCCATCTTCCTGGCTGTTTCCTTAGCCTCTGGTGTGGCAAGCACTTTGTACGCATTATGGTGAGGCACCTTAAGCCAGATTCCGTACTGATTTCCCCTGCTCTTTGAAGAATGGCAGGATTTACACGCTTTCACACCAACATACTTGAATTCCTTCTTTCCCGCATGGCCTACGCCAATCAGAGCAATTGCTGTCAGTACAACCAACAAATACTTTCTCATTTCCAATACCTCCTTATTTCCTTACGAAATTATATATTTCAAACTATAACTTTTCAAGGAGAATCTTCTATTCCTTAAACATTTATTATCTCCCGGAAATGCTGATTCATAAAAAGGTCAAATATTCTATCCCGCTTTTTTTAGAATGATTATTCCGAGGCTATCTGAGATAAGTTTGAATTTACCCGATGTAATTAGGCTTCTTAAAATTTTAAGGCCTGAATCCGAGGTGATTGGTGTAAAATCATGCCATGTAGTATCTATAATTACAAGGCTGGCATCCTTTATTATGGGAAACTGATAAACACCATCTTTTGTAGACAAATGAGGCGATAAGTGGTTACCGAGACTTACATTTTCACTTTGAGGAATAGTTGATAATAATCGATCAAGATAAGCTTTTTTACGCATATCAAGGCGCGAAAAAATTATATATCTTCTTATTGGACCTTCATTTATTGAGAACAAAATTGCAATTGTGACCAGGCTGGCCAGAATCCAGGATTTTATTTTTAAATTCTTAACAACCAGAAGTGAAGTGAAAATAATCAAAGGGAGCAAAATTGCAGAATATTGACACCTCAATTTGTAGTGAAGTGGTCTGGAGCTTAAAATGTGCTCGAGAAATGGAATTATATATGAAACAATTCCTTTCAGACTGAAAAGAGGAAGAAATCCAAAACTTGTAAAAAATTCAACTGCGGGTTTAATTCTGAGTAACATATTGTGGTTTCCACGATAATGCATATTAACCATCATGTTTAAATTTACAAATTTAAAGACAAGAATTGTTATAAAAAATCCATAAATAGTCGCGGGAATAAGCACTTTCTTAGCCTCTCTATTTTTACCTGAAATTAAAAAGAAAATACCCAGAGAAACCCAGGCAAGAAAAATGTCCTCTTTGAAAGTCATTGATGTCAGCATAAATAAATAGAAAACAGAATAATTCTGCATGTACATAGACCAGAGAGCTATTAAAATCATCGGCATTGCCACTGTCTCAGGGTGAAAATCGAAAGAGCTAACCCAGTGTAGATAAATGTTAAAAATAAGTATTAAAATCAGGTACCTTATATGTTTATCCTCAACATTCATCTGTTTTGCAAGCGTACAAGTGATCGGAAAAATAAGAGATATAGAAAAAGTTTGTATAACCAATAAGATTCTCGGGTCATTCCATATCAACATAAAGGGGGCGAGTAAAAACGCTCCCGGCCATACATGGCCTGAAAAACCGTTGACCTGATTTAATCCATCAAATATCCTACCATGATGGGAAATATTAAATAGGATACTCGAAAATATCCCAAGGTCAAATCCAGTAGAAATGTAAAATTCGTATTGAAGCATTTTTAAGACTAAAACAGTCAAAAAAAATCCGAGAAAAAGTTTAAATACATGCTGGCATAAATTTTCAATTTGAAGTAAATTAATAAACAGAAGAAGTAGAAAAATTCTACATATATCCTTTGTCGAAGAACCTATGAAAATTGCAATTATAAGAATAATGGTTCCAATTATTGTCAAAATGTGGATTTTTTTGCTCATAGGGAAATATATTTTAAGGCAAAAAGTTGAGAACATCTGATGCAAGGGAATAACAGAATAACATGGGGTGATATAAGCTTTCACTCATTCATAATCGCTGTGATCTCTGGTGTAATTGTGAGCTTTAAGTACTCTCCCTCATCCCCTTTTACTTCACTCGAGGTTATATCCGGGTTAATTCCCTGGGGGGAATTTTTTCGAAGGTTACATTATTTCTCAGCTCAATCCTTCCTGACCGCTTTGATACTACACAAATTAGATTTCCTAAAAAGAAATGTAAAGTACTCTTCGAGTAAGTGGTTTACTGAAGTAATAACCCTCTTTCCGATTTCCTTTTTGTTGGTATTTACAGGGTACATTTTAAGGGGGGATAAATCCGGGATTTTCGCAAGAGATGTTGCCATTAACCTTGTTCGTACCACACCCTTGATGGGACCGGTAGTAGCCAAACTACTCTTTGGCTCTATCAATTCTCCCAGATTGTATATCCCCTTTCTAAACCATGCTGTGATTTTCACTCTTATAATGATTTATCTCTTGTTTTGGCATAGGAGACTAATACTACCCGATACGGGGAAACTAATTTTTACACTCATCCCAAATTTGATTGCTGTAGTCATATTCAACCCGTCTATTGGAGTTCCTGTGAATTATCCTCTTGATCCGGTCAAAGGGCCATGGTTCTTCCTTGGAATTCAAGAACTTGTTTACGAGTTCAATCCTTTTATTGGAGGGATACTTTTTCCAGCTATTTTATTACTATCATTGGGCTTGTTTAGAAATGGAAAGGTATTTAAAATACTATTCTGGTTCCTTCTATTGAGTTATATTTTTTTGACATTAATAGCTGGTTTGTTGAGAGGTCCCGGATGGCAATTAATCCTCTAATAAATTCCTATAACTCTGTTTTTCCCTGCTTCCTTTGCCTTCAGGAGTGCAGAATCTGCTCTCTCAAGTATCTGTTCTGGCCTTTTATCTGTAGGCCTAAACGACGTCACCCCAATACTTATAGTGGGCTTGATAACTTTTTTACCGACTCTGATCTCAAGTTCCTTGTTTACGGCTCTCAATAATCTGTGAGCGACCTGCATGGCCTCACTCATTGGGACATTGGGCAAGACCAGTATGAACTCCTCGCCTCCAACTCTTCCAATAATGTCGTAAGGACGGGTTGTTCGCTTTACAAGGTCTACAAACGCTTTCAAAACTTTATCCCCCACAAGATGTCCATAGTTGTCATTTATCTTCTTAAAGTCATCAAAATCCATATAGAGCACCGAGAGAGTCTTTTGTTCCCTGTGACACTCGTTTAGCTCTTCCTCTATCCTCCGTAATGTGTATTCCCTTGAAAATGCACCTGTAAGTGGATCAATAACGACGAGATCTTTAATTCTTCCTAACAGAGAAACAACTTTATCAATTTCCTTGTCACTCAATTCGTCGAGGGACCTCGCCATCTTTTCAAACTCTTCGATTTTGAATAAAGAAAGGTACTCTAAGAGAATTGCAAGCGGATGAAGTTTCTTCTCCATGTTATATTTAAACGCCTCAATTGTAATGAGTAACGTCACAAACATGGCAAGGACAAAAACTGTTAGAGTCCAGCCCAGATATTGTTTCAAATTTCTCAACAGAGCCTGGACACTTATTGGATTTTTGAAGAGTATGTAAAGTTTCACATTAAGAGGATATGAAGGAGTTAGTACCGTGTAAGGTCCTCTATAGCTATTTACGGTCGTGGTCATATAGATTCTATTCCTGAGTGCTGATGGCATGTTAATATATAAAGTAGGATACATAGTCTCACCTAACAGGATTCCCTTATCACCATTAGATTTCACACCTATCAGGTAAGCTGAGGTCATCGAAGGATCGCTTGTATCACCTATAAAATAAAAGAAGAAGTATCTGTTTTGATTTTCTTTCATTATACCACCGTAATATTCTCTCAATGCCCTGAAGAGACTTGTAGAATCAAAATTGAACTGAAATTTGTGCCTGTAAATAATAGAATTTTTTTTGAGATCAAAAATTCCAACGAGATCAACCATAGAGTACAAAAGTGGATCATTCTCAAATTTTTTAAGAAGCGGTTTACCTTCAGGAACATTGAGGAGTACCTTGGCAAGAAAATCTTTTTGGTTAGAAAAATACGATTCTATGGCTTCGTCCATGTATTCTACCTGCTTTTTCTGCATTTCTATGGATATTTTCTTCTTCGCCGCAGCTTGAATGACTATGAAGACCAATAGAACGATTATAAATCCCCCGATAATCGGAAGGATGAGATTTTGATATAGCTTCTCCATGAAAAGTCGTTAATTCATGTCATTTAATCTTCATCTTTTACAAAACCCAGCTTTTTCTGCTCTATTCCATGGAGTTTTATCTCCCCGAATCTCTCTTCATATTTTTTAATGTTATCTTCAAGAGCTTTTAAAAGTAATTTTGCATGTTGTGGAGTCATGATTATTCTTGAAACGATTTTTGCTTTCGGGAGGCCCGGCATCATTCTTGCAAAGTCAAGAATGATCTCGGATGGGGAATGGGTGATCATAACGAGATTCGAATACACCCCCTGTCCCATATTTTCGTCCAGATCGAGTTGTATTTGTTGTGGCTGCTGCATTTTTAAATCCTCCTTTTTAAACTTTCTCTTAAAATTTGCTAACTTCATCGAGCTCAACCATAAGTTCTGGTGGAATGCTGACATCAACGGACCTAAGATTATCCATCAATTGCTCCACCGTGTTTGCCCCTATAATTGGACTTGTTACGTATGGTTTGTGTAACAACCAGGCAAGCGACACCTGAGCGGTAGTGGCTCCAAGCTTCCTGGAAACTTCTATAACCTTTTCAAGGATCGCAAACGCTCTGTCATTAAAATATCTTTCCTGAATTGACTTTGCCCTTGCTGACTCTGGAAGAGGCAGGTTTTTCCTATATTTACCGGTAAGGAAACCTGCAGCAAGAGGAGAATAAGGTATCACCCCAAGGCCGTATTTCTCAACAGCAGGTAACACATTTTTTTCAAAATCTTCTCGATCAACAATATTATAGCGGGGCTGGATAGAAACAAATCTCTCAAAATTATGAAGTTCACTTATTAGCATGGCTTGCTCTATTAGCTGATCACTGAAATTCGACAACCCAATGTAAAGCACCTTACCTTCAGAAATCAGGTCATCAAGGGTTCTGAGTGTTTCCTCCATAGGAGTAGCAGGGTCAGGCCAGTGCAACTGGTACAAGTCTATAATATCCGTCTTCAATCTTCTCAAACTATCCTCTACAGCTCTCCTGATGTGGTATCTTGATGACCCCTCACCATTAGGACCATCCCACATCCTACCTCTGACTTTCGTGGCTATAACAACCTGATTCCTTACACCTCTATCTTTTACCCATTCTCCAATTATCTCTTCTGCAACTCCACCAGGATTTCCCTGAACCCATCTTGAATAAAC
>JALSOD010000311.1 GCA_026986655.1 Caldifarciminota bacterium
CTTCCAATTAGCCCCCGGACTATCTCCAGGGATTGGAAGATAGTAAGGACCTGGAACTCTATCAGGAATTCCACTGCCTGTAACATAACCTATATTGCCGTTTACATCAGCATATAAAAAGTTTTGGCCCGGAACTTTGAAATTCTTTACACCATCGACGAATTGTTCCCAATTTTTTGCAAAGGCTATTTTCATTATAGCTTTAAATTCATCGGTCTTCATGTATCCAGTCCATCTTAGAGCAACCACCTTGTCCTTAATTTTCTTAATATCTGAGACTATAGGGCCATGGACAGTCCATCTTGTTTTCAGGATGTAAGGTGCGGATCCCTTAATTTTTATAGTATCCACTTTGACAATAAAATTTTCCCAGTGGCCATTGTACCTGTACTGGTTGGGGTTTTGAGGATTAACTTTTTCAATGATTAGATCGGCGTCATCCATCATTACGTTGGTGAGTCCCCATGCTATGTGGTCGTTGTGACCTATTACGACAAATGGCAACGCTGGGAGTGAGACTCCATAGAGATTGAGTCCAGGGGCATTAAGATGAACTTCGTACCACAGGATAGGCATTTTTATTGATAAATGTGGATCATTGGCAAGGATAGGCTTTCCCGTGACTGACTTCTTGCCGGAAACCACCCAGGAGTTACTTCCTGAGACGCCGAGCCCGGAGAACATCTTTTTGAACTGTCTCATTCCCATCAGGATATGGCTGTTCATGGGAATAATCTGGGGTGCATTTGATGGACAGGAGGGAATAATCTCCGCAAATTTTGAGCTGTCAACTTTATTGCTAATCTGGTATAAAATCCAATCATAATTAAAGCCAGATGAAAGATCCCAACCCATAAGGCGTATGTACCCGAGAGACTGTTTGGCTTTCCAGGGTTCAGGTTTTATCCCGAGGAGTTTAAACTCTGGTGGTAGCTTTCCCTCGTTGATGTAAGCGTTTACTCCTCTTGCGTACATTTCAAGAATATGTTTTTCTTCCGAAGTTAAGGTTTCCCAGAGCGTATCGTTAATTTTATCAAAGCCAATGGTTCTCAAAAATATGTCAGTATTCAGCATAGATTTCCCAAAGATTTCAGAGAGTCTGCCTTCAGAGGCTCGTCTCACTAATTCCATTCCAAAAAGTCTATCTCTTGCGTGGACATACCCCTGCGCAAAAACAAGATCATCTAAATTTTTTGCATAAATGTGGGGTACACCATAATTGTCAAATATGATCTGGACGGTATCCTTTACCCCTACCTTGAAAGTGCCGTTTTCCGGTGGTGTTAACCTGCCAAAGTATTGAATAACAAGGAATACAGCGAGTGCAATAAATATTGCTACTGTTATCAGGAACCCCTTTAGAAATCTCATTTGCCTGCCTCCCTTAAATTAATTTTTATGATTTTGCCTGATTCAAGCTGGGGAACATATAGAATCCCATCTTTACTCAGGCCTATGTCTGCTGGTGTTTTAAGTCCGTCTTTCAGAACTTTTACAAATACGAGTTTATCACCCTTTTTTTCAAATTCTACAACCTGACCGCTTAAATAAAAGGATGCATAAACTTTGTCCCCTGTGCATACAATTCCGTCCCCGCCTTTAAATTTTTTATTTTTATAAAGCTCAATTAATTTCCCATTCTTAAACTTGTAAATCATTGCCGGTATGGTGAAGGTTATAACAAGCATGGTACCGTCTTCACAGAAGCAAATACCATTGGGTTTCTCAATATCGAAGAGTTTATGGGGGGTTTTATCATGCATACCTATTTCGTAAACCCTGTTTGTATAGGTGTCCGATACGTACAGTTTCCCTTTATACACCGCAAGGTCGTTCAAGAATCTCGCATTTAGAGCAAAGCCATTGGGACTGACAAAGACCGATTTTTTCCCCGAGGGTGAGACTTCCCAGATTCTATTTACGTCAGCGACATAGATTTTCCCATCGTAATAGGCAAGGCCCTTTGGATCGACCATCCCGTATGCCACAGTATCTCCTTTCAACGTTAAAATTGCACCATCGCCGATGCCAAACCTACCGATGTCAGAGACGTATACGATTTTCCCAGCAGGTAATACACTTTCTGGATGAATGAATGAAACCATCAACAGAATAAAGACTTTAAACATGTTTTCACCTCCTTAAAAACTATTTTAGCGTAAGAAATATGAAAAATCTATGATGAGAAAGTAAAGTTCGAAAAAGAAGATTAATTTTTCTGGATATTCGGTAAAGGATGATAAAAACCTCCAACAAATAGATGATACCGGCTATTATTTTTCTCCTGTACTGACTCAATATCTGTGTTTAAGGCTCTTGATTTCTTCAAAAAAGTGATACACCTGAATCATGCTCCGCATCGGTGTTATTAGAGGAGTAAGAAAAATCCAGATTATAACAATTATAAAAGAGGTTTTATCATGGGTATATGTGTAAACGATGAAGGAGAAGTATGTGAGGGCCATCCATAGCATCAAAGGTGCATCATTTTTCAACAGGATATGAGCAAGAATAAATACCAGAGAGACCGCGACAGTTAGTATTGGATTTAAAAATTCGTTTGCGCATAGGTAGTAGAGTATTGAAAATGAGAAAACAATGTCTACGTAGACATCAAGGTCTCCCAGATAGGTTTCGTCAGATTTCCTTGCAAGCAGTCCATCAAATAAATCAGATGCCCATCCTGTTACAACTAAGATCGATGTATAAAGAACGGGAATACTGTAAAAATATGAGATTGCAAATGATATTAAGAATCTGTAAACAGTTAGTGCATCTGCAAGTATGTGAAGTTTCCTAACTAACATTCTCATTTCTTTATATTAACATAAATTTGGAGTTAAATACAAATTTGACACAGATTTTTCGCTTTTATCCATAGAAAGCAAATATAGAATTTTATCACAATTGGTGTTATATTATTCCGTCTTATGAAGAGGTATATTTTAAAACATCATGGTGTGTGGGTGATATCGAATGTATCTTTTGTCCTTGGATCCCTTTATACGAGGCATTTTGAATGGCATAATTTATTAACGTGGCTTGGTTTTATGCTTATTTTGAATTCCAAACAATCTCTTTTTATAAAGAAATATATCCCTTTCGCTGTCCAGAGCATTCTGGGGTGGGGGGCGTTGGCTATCTCTTTGAGAAATTCGACAATCTTTGCAGTTTCTGTGATAATTGCAATTCCTTATGTGATCTATTACTTGATTTGGGGCGATAGATTTTTATTGAGTGTTATAACCGGTTTTGCCTTTCTTGTACTGCCTGTATATTTGATAAGCACATCTTTTCTATACTACCTTGTTATTCTTTTTTACTTCCTGAATGCAGTTTTCAAGATAAGATACATGGTGACGCGGGAAGATGTTTTGAGGAAAATAGGCGTCGTTTTCTTTGCACTTGGCTTGCTACTCGTGGTAACACTCGGGTTATCACCTATCCCATTTTTACCACTTATAGATAACCTTTACTTTTATTTTAAGCCGTACAAAGTTAAACTCCCCACAGCGGGATGGACAGAGACGCTAAAAAGCCTAACTTTTGTGACTCTGCTCTTTATAATCTGGAAACCATAGTATGCGTGTAAATTTTTTAGAGAAACTTTATTCCGGCCCGAGGAAATTTGCCATTGTGTTTCCAAATAATTTTGAGCTTGGAGCAGCTAACCTTGCTCCCCACATTTTGTTCAGACAGTTAAACGATTTCGGCCTCACGGATATATTCTTTTTAAACACTAAAGGTGGTATCAGGACGGGATTACCCTTAAATGAGTTTGACATAATATTTTTTACCCTTCCATACGAGATTGATTTTCTTAATGTTCTGAAAATATTGGAGGACTACAATATTCCAGTTTTAAGAGAGAATCGTGACGGTACCCATCCCCTGATAGCAGCCGGAGGAATTACGGTTACCTCCAATCCCTTTCCGTTATTCCCGTTTGTAGATGTCTTCTTTCTTGGAGAGTCCGAAGTAATTCTCGATAAGATTTTGGGGGTAGACACCGATGAGAAAGAAGAATTTTTACAGGAGATAAAAAATTATTATTTCTCTGTGATTCCTGGATTAAAGGAAAATGGCAGAAGGGCGTTTCAATTCCGAATTCAAGAATTCTTAAGTTATTCGGCCTTTACCGATAGCTCTTCGGTCTTTGGCGAAACTTTCCTCGCAGAAGTTGTAAGAGGTTGCCCGTGGAAGTGTAGATTCTGCCTGTTATCTTATATTACTCTACCGCCGAGAGCGGTGGAACTTGGCGAAGTCTTCAGGGTGTTTGAAGAAAAATTGAGAAATCGAATGCCCGTTGGACTTGTTGGATCAGCACTCGGGGATCATCCGGATTTTCCAGAGATACTGAAATTCCTGAAAAACAGGGCTTCAAATGTTTCTGTTTCCTCCCTGAGAATAGAGACGATTTCTAAAGAAATTCTTGAGCTGCTCAAGGAAAATGGGACGAAAACCTTGACGGTGGCTCCTGAAGCAGGAACTGAGAGATTGAGAAAGGTAATAAATAAGCCCATCAAGGATGAAGATATCGAAAGAATGGCGAGGCTTGCGAGAGAGGTGGGTATCTTAAAAATTAAAGTGTACTTTATGGCAGGATTACCAACTGAGACTGAGGAGGACATTGAGGGAATCGGTAAAACAGTCCAGCTGATTAGAGAAAACTTTAAAGGGCCTGTGTCTGTAACGGTATCACCATTTGTCCCGAAGCCACATACACCGTTTCAGGACATGCTTTTGTGGCGCGAGAACGAGCTAAAGAGAAGATTGAGAAAGTTGAAAATTGATCCAAAGGTAAAGGTTAGCATAGGTAGTCCACGTCTCGCACTGGTTCAGTCAATCCTGGCACGTGGCGATGAGAAGGTTGGAGAAGCCCTCTATTACTCATTTAAAAATAATCTCGGGCTTATATCATCACTTAAAAAGTTAAAGATGGACCCAGATAAATATCTATATAACGAGTCCTACTTCAGGGACGCTCCTTACAAAAAAATTAACACTGGAGTAACAGAGTGGTTTTTAAATTTCGAAAAGGAGCGGGGATTAAAAGGGAAAATACTTGGTCCCTGTAAAACTGATGTATGTACCTTATGTGGTATTTGCCATTCTGGCAGATCTCTTGCCAGGCGTGGGATAATCGGAGACCTCTGTTAGTTCGTGTGAGTTAACCAGATTATATTACAGAGGTATAACCTTAATGGCCTTGGGAGAGGCTGGACAGACACGTACACACATGCCACAGCCCACGCATTTTTCTTCAATAATTTTTGGCCGTCCCTCAATATCCAATTCGATAGCGTGTTTGGGACATTCATTAAAACAATCTATGCAGAAGGTTTGTTTGTATGCATAGCATTTTGAAGCTGAGATAACTGCTTTCCCCATTATAAGGTGTGAAGTTGTTAATGCACCCTCTTTACAGGCCTTTATGCAGGGAAAGTCTTCACAGTAGTAGCATGGAGTTACCGTAGGAATTATAGCGGGTGTGCCTGCAAGTTTCCCTTTACTCTCCCCAAGAAGTACAATAGCATTGTAGGGACATGCCTCTTTACAATCTCCACACCTTGTACAGATTTTCAAGAATAGATGTTCGGCGATTGCTCCCGGTGGCCGCAAATACCTTACTCCCTCTTCCACCTCTAAATTAAAGCTTTCAAGGGTTCCTTGAACGAGCTTTGATCCTTCTTTAATCAGAGAAAAAATCCCCTTCCTGAAGAAATCTCTCCTTGAGAGTTTTTCATCGTCAGCCATTTTTACACCTCACGTCCCAGGATTCTCATGAGTTTTTCCCTTAATCTTCCCACGTGGGTTCCTCCCCAATATATTCTACCGCATTTAGGGCACTTTTCAAAGTGTTCCATATTTTGAAAAACGTAAAAAGGGACTTTTCCTCTAACTTCTTCTTTCTTGACGGGCACGAGAGGCACATTGCAAACTGTACAGCGAGAGAACGGATTAATTTCTTTCCAGAGCTGGAACCTTTCGACAACATCTTTTAGTTGAATTTCAGATTTTTCAGAGGGTAGAAAGTATATCCACACTCTGTGACCCTTCAGTTTTTTCAGGACTTCTGTATTTCTCGTTAAGATAATTCTTCCCTCATCCTGAGCGATTTTAACGATTTCATCAAGGT
>JALSOD010000312.1 GCA_026986655.1 Caldifarciminota bacterium
ATGAGGGTGCCGGGGAAGGTTCTCGAGGTAGAAGGATAAGGTGATGTTGTGGAACGTGGGGTTAGTGTGTTTGGAAACCGTTGATACAAGCGAATTTTTTTGATCAGGGTGTCAAAGTTGAGTTTGAAATTTTTGACATTAAATCTTTCATCATGGCATCGAGCCATGAGGACCTTTCAGAGCCTTTAGACATCGCCTTTGTAGAAGGCTCAGTCTCTACAGAAAGGGACCTGGAGCACCTGCAATTTGTCCGTAGAAATTCGAAGGTTTTGATAGCCATTGGTCATTGTGCCGTGTTCGGTGGAGTGCAGTCTATGTACTGTTTTTCCCCCTGGGAGAAAAAATATGAAGAAGTGTATGGCTCCACCGATGCGGTTACTCTGACAAAGCCTTTAAGGCCTGAGCCAATCTCCAAATATGTGAGAGTTGATGCCGTTTTGCCGGGCTGTCCCATTGAAAAAGAGTCTTTTCTGAAATTGGTTTCTCAGTTAAAAATGGGAGTGATTCCAAAGATCCCGGACTATCCAGTTTGCACAGAATGCAAATGGAAAGAAAATGAGTGCCTTTTACTGAAAGGGGAAATGTGTCTCGGGCCACTTACAAACTCCGGGTGTGGAGCAATTTGTCCTTCACTTCACATCCCATGTATCGGATGCTGGGGACCAATCCGTGAGGAGAACTTCAAATCAGAAGCGATTCTTCTCATCGAGAAGGGTTTTGACAGTAAGGAGATCATCAAGAGATTCTCCATATTTGGTGGCAAAGAAAGGGCACAAAGACTCGAGAATTTACTGGAGGAACTGAAATGAACAAGAAGATTTTCATAGATCCAGTTGCAAGGGTCGAAGGACACGGCGGAATTGAGGTTTTAATTGAAAAAGACAGGGTAAAAGAAATCAAAGTTGACATTTTTGAGGGTCCAAGACTTATTGAGAAGTTGGTCGTAGGAAAATCCCCGGACGAAGCTGTTTCCATTAGTTCAAGAATATGCGCAATCTGCTTCGTCTCCCATAGACTTTCTGAGATAATTTCACATGAAAAGGCAATGGGGATAAAACCCGGGAGAAAAACACAACTATTACGAAAACTTGCGCACTACGGCGAAATGATTGAGAGTCATTCCCTTCATTACTACCTTCTCGCGCTGCCAGATTACTTCGGGTATCCGGATGCAATCAGGATGTTAGAAAAATATGAAGAGGTTGCCGGAGCATTGGAGCTGAAAAAGTACGGAAACAAAATTATGGAGATTGTGGCAGGCCGCAGGATTCACGGAGAGAATATGAGAATCGGCGGTTTTGGAAAATATCCGGACGAGAAAGAGCTTGAATGGATCAAAGCAAAGTCCTATGAGCTCATACCCGTTATAGAAAGTGGAATAAAACTCTGGGAAAAGGTGAATGTGCCAGACTATCTGGAAGATGAGACTGTGTTCATGTCGATTGACAGTGACGGTGAATACGTGTTCATAGGTGATCGAGTGAAAATCTCCACGGGTGAGGTGTTCCAGTCTGAAGAATATACAGAGATTATCAAAGAGAGAGTGGTTAAACATTCGTTTTCAAAAAGATGCAGATACAAGGGTAAACCGTACTCAGTGGGGGCACTGGCAAGAATTATAAATTCAGGAGACAAATTGGATGGTCTTGCGAAGGATTATTTTACCCATCTTTACAATTCAAGATGGCACAAGAATCCTTTATTTAACAACATCGCTCAGGCTATTGAAATTCTTTACTGCCTCGAAAAAATTCCGTCACTGGTTGATGAAATAAGGAAGGCGGATGACGATGTGACAGGCCCTGAGCGGAAGACTGGAAGGGGTGTAGGAATCGTAGAAGCACCTCGCGGTCTACTAATCCATTCCAACAAACTGCTAAATGGTAAAGTGGATTATGCTGACTATATCATTCCAACAACTCAAAACCTGGACGATATGGAAAAATACGTGCGTGTGGCTGCTGAAAATTTACTGAACCGGAAGGAGGAAAATCTTGAACTACCTCTGGAGATGATCATGAGGGCCTATGATCCGTGCATCAGTTGTAGTGTACACATGGTCCGTGTGAAGCGTGTTTAATGAAATTTTAACATAGAAATAAACAGAAATAATGGGTTTTGGTAGTTTGGTTAATGGAGAAATGATAAATAGGGGGATTCAAATGGAGGAAGATGGTGAAAATTCTTCTTGAATACCCCATATTGGTGTGTTATTAATATGTTTTAGATTGGTTATTGTTTTTTGACCATTCTTCTATTTTCTTAAAAACGATTTTAATAACTTCATAAAGGGCTTTCTCCACCTCTGGAGTTAGTGTCGTATCCGGTGTGTCAAATTCCTTTGGGACTACACCAATAAGTAAGACATCTTCAGGTGCATCTCCTATCATCTCGAGAAGTGCGAGATAATCAAAAAGGGTTATGTCATGGGACGAGAAAACCCCTTCAATATTTCCTCTCAGGATCCGGGATTTATCAAACTGTAATATTGTAGCTGGTGGATGGTGGGGAGACTTAACTGCATCAATAATTATAAGCTTTTTGTACCTATGAACAGGCAATGAAAAGCTCGCCGTCCCACCATCCACCAGCTCAACGTCTCCAAGAGGCAGGGAAAGCTTTCTTAGCCTATTTATTACGTGTATTCCAACTCCGTCATCTTTAAGAAGAAGATTTCCAACACCTACAATACCAATCAAAGGACCTTGACCTCTACAGACTCTTTTCTATCACTGTCAAATACATGGACTGCACAGGCAATGCATGGATCGAAAGAGTGTACCGTCCTCAAAATCTCCAGTGGTTTTCTAACATCAGCCACAGGATTTCCAATCAAAGATTCCTCGTAGGGGCCTCTTCTTTCTTTCTGGTCCCTTGGGCTTGAATTCCAGGTTGAAGGTACAACTGCCTGATAATTCTTGATTCTTCCATTCTCGATAACTACCCAGTGAGAGAGAGTACCTCTTGGTGCCTCATGAAATCCAACACCTCTTATTTCACCCTGCGGATAATCATATTTGTTCCATGTTGTTATATCACCTTTTGAAATATTGTCAACAAGTAGTTGCCAGTGTTTCTGTACAATATCAGCGATCACAGCTGTCCTAATTGCCCTTGCAAGATGCCTGCCGGCTGTAGATTTCAGATGATTTATAGTCAATTTCCTGCCAGAAATTTCACTTGCCTTCGAAAGAGCCATCTTTGTGTACTTCTTTATCAACTCATGGTCGAGTGCATAACCTACCAGGATTTGAGCCAGAGGCCCGACTTGCATTGGATAAACTTTCTCGTTGTAAATAAATCTTGGCGCCTTTGTCCAGGAGTACTTGGATTTTACATCGTAGCCAGTATAGTTGGGAATTGTATCTTCATCCCAGGGATGTTTCATCCATGTTCCTTCATACCAGGAATGGAAGATGCTTTCCTTTATGTTGTCCCTGAAATATGGATCATTAAATCCCTTAATTGGGATTACATTCTGAAGGTCACCATTGAATATCGTTCCTCCTGGAAGGTCAAATTCCTCTCCTTTGGTATCAAGAGGAAAATCAGGTACTGAGAGATAGTTATCAACACCTTTACCATATTTGAACCACTCTGGATAGAAGGACATAAGAGCAATCGCATCCGGAAGATATACTTCTTTCACAAACTTTACCGCCTTTTCCATGAGGAACTTCAATTTCATTAATTTTTCCATGTTGAGTGTTGCCTGATTGTTCAAATTAATGGGATTGGCAACTCCGCCAATGGCAAGGTTTTGAATATGGGGATTTTTACCACCAAGAAGAGCACAGGCAGAGTCAGCATACCTCTGGTATTCCAGAGCCTGTAAATAGTGTGTAACTGCGATAAGATTCACCTCGGGTGGAAGTTTCATTGCGGGATGGCCCCAGTAACCGTTGGCAAAAGGCCCGAGCTGACCGCTTGATACAAACTTTATTAACCTTTCTTTAACAGCCTTGAAATCTGAAACTCCGTTATGAGGCCAATCGGATAAACTTTGAGCGATTTTTGCTGCCTTTCTGGGATCTCCGTTAAGGGCAGAAACGACATCCACCCAATCAAGGGCGGACAGATGATAAAAATGAACAATATGGTCATGTATTGCGTGTGTCCCAATTATTATGTTCCTGATATACTGAGCATTCAGAGGTACCTCAAGTTTAAGGGCATTTTCAACGGCCCTCACGGATGCAATAGCGTGGACAGTAGTACAAACCCCACAAATTCTTTGAGTAATAATCCACGCGTCTTCAGGTTCTCTCTTCCTCAAAATTAGTTCAATGCCACGCCACATCTGGCTGGATGACCACGCATTTTTAACATGGCCATTTTCCACCTCTACTTCGATTCTTAAGTGACCCTCAATCCTTGTTATAGGGTCTATTCTAATTTTAGTTGCCATTCTTTAAACCTCCTTTGCAGGGAAAACAGGGAAAGTTTTTACAAAAACAAGATAAATCACAAACTCGAAAGATACTATCCCAATGGTTATCATCGTCTCCATGAAGGATGGGAAGTAAACCCAGTTATTTCCGGGGTTCCATGCAATGAGATAAACGTTAAATCTGTAAAGTGCACCAGCAAAAAGATAAATTATTGAGTAAACAAATATCTTTCTTGGCGTCAATTCATGCCTCTTCTGCCAGAGCATTACTGATGGGAATACAAAAAGCAATATCTCGATCCAGAACATTATAGAGAGAAATCCACTGGTAAATACAAGCTTAATCTTGCCCCAGAGGAGTAATTCAAGGAATCTCATTATCACCCAGCCGATTCCAATGTACACCATATAAATTGAAAGTCGTTTTAGAAGATGGGTCTCGTAAGGTCTTTTAAAATAGTAGGAAGAAATGAGCGATTCAGCAGCTGTTACCGCATATCCCATGAGAATAACAGAGGACAGGAAATAGAGTGGAAGGAAACCTGAATGCCATAAAGGATGAAGCTTACCAAGTGAGATCAGATGAATTGAACCCAGCGAAGACTGGTGCAAGGTTGGTAAAATGAGACCCAGAACTGCAGCAACCATCACAATTTTTTCGATCTTCTTTTTATCCCATCCAGTTTTGTCAGCAATCACAGGCGTTAGTTCCACCCAGAGAATTAGTGTATAGGCCATGATACATACTGCAACTTCAAAGAGAACGGATGATGTGTTCCACCTCGCGGGGATGAAAAATCCATAAGTATTCCAGTAACGTCCAAGGTCAATAATGACAGAAAAACCCGCCATGGTGTAGCCGAGAGCACTCGTCAGAAGGGCACTTCTTATCAACGGGGAAAATTCCCTTTTATTCAAAATGTAGATAAGAATCGCCAGAGCATAACCACCACAACCAAGTGCAGAACCCACCACTACATCGTACGCAATCCAGATCCCCCATGGATAACCATTGGAAAGATTTGTAACTGCTCCAAGTCCCTCTGTGAATCTGATAGTGAGGAAAATCACCATTAAAATGACGAAAAAGGCAAAGAAAAGGAAGGTTTTTGTCACAATCCTGCCTCTCATCACCTCGAATTTGGTTTCCTGTAGCATGATTATTCCTCCTTTTCAGAGCGTTTAAGAACGAGATAGAGTGCCCCTACTGTCAAAAACGGAGGGACAACAATTTCGTAGATTCCATGCTGAATGGTCTCTGATATTCGAGCTGGAGATTCTTTAAGTTTTGGGAATCCAAGGTCCTGGAAGCTTATACCCTTTGGTGCAAGATAAAACACAGAAGTTCCACCGGCATCCT
Organism: Caldifarciminota bacterium; assembly: GCA_026986655.1. Classification (GTDB taxonomy): domain Bacteria; phylum Hydrothermota; class Hydrothermia; order B15-G9; family WFZT01; genus WFZT01. The sequence continues at coordinate 5,751 of JALSOD010000312.1, forward strand.
TTTCACCATATACTCTCGGGTAGTAACGTTGTGGATATTTTTTGACACGTTTCTTCGCCTCATAGAGAAGCTCGTACCTTTTACCAAAAATAATCGCCCCCGTAGGACAGACATCTGCACAGGCAGTTGTACCCTTTTCTTTAAGATAAGTATCTTTACACATGTCACACTTTACAATGTGAGGAATCGCCTTGTCCCACTCAAACTTTGGAATCTCAAATGGACAGGAAACCATGCAATATCTACACCCAATGCATCTGTTCCTGTCCCAGAAGACGATACCTGTTTTCTTATCTTTTTGCATTGCACTTACCGGGCAGGCAGAAACACATGCCGGATGAACACAATGCATACATTGTCTTTTTACAAAAGATGATTTTGAACCATCCTTTGATTTGTAAAGTTTAATGATAGTTTTGGTTCTGGCAGACAGATCAATCGCCATATCATGGATCCCATCACGTCCAAGCTCAGGTGGTAGATGATTCACCCTCTTACAGGCCACTGTACATGATTTACAACCGATGCATTTTGTCGCATCATAGAGCATTGCGTACCACTCATCAATCGGCCCTTTGTAAGACGCGTTTAGGCTTTTGGGGAGAAGAGCTGCGCCAACTGCAATCGCAGCTCCTTTTTTAAGAAATTTTCTTCTTTCAGGATTCTTTGGTTTTCCCTTCATGATCCACCTCCCGTTTATCCGGGAGCCTCGTTGCAATAACACCTGCCGCGCCAAGTGCAGCTCCAACCGCGGCTGATGCCGCTGCTACACCAGCAACGGTAACTTTTCCCTGCTTTACAGTTATTGGTGGAAACTGCTCAGGCGGTACAGCTTCCTGTGGTTTGACCTTGAATTTAACAGGGAGGAAGAATCCTACTTTTGGCTGTGTACATCCAATACAGGGGTGGCCAATACCTATTGGCCAGACTCCAACATCATTAAATTGAGTTGTTGGACAATTGGCATAGGTCACTGGCCCCTTACAACCCAGCTGATACAGACACCACCCCTGACGATGTCCTTCATCTCCAAACTCCTTGGCAAACCTTCCAGCGTCAAAGTGCGCCCTTCTCGGACAATGGTCATGAATTCTCCTTCCATAGGCAAATTTTGGCCTATTATACTTGTCGAGCTCGGGTATTTTCTTGAATGTGAGAACGTAGAGCAATGTCGCGAGTATGTTGTACGGATTGGGTGGGCAACCAGGAACATTAATAACCGGTTTGTCCTTCATAACCTGCAAAACACCAGAAGCACCCGTGGGATTTGGATCAACAGACTGGACACCGCCAAAAGACGCACAGTATCCGATCGCGACGATAGCACTTGCTTTATTACCAACATCATTCAGAATGTCGATAGCCTTTTTACCACCAATCTGGCAGTAAATGCCATTATCTTTGGTTGGTATAGAACCTTCTACAACGCAGATAAATTTACCCTCATACTTGTTTATCATGTGATACAAAACATCTTCAGCCTGTTTCCCAGCAGCTGCCATTAGCGTTTCGTGATAATCAAGCGAAATAATGTCAAGAATAAGTTTTGCCAGTGCAGGGTTTGAAGCTCTCAAAAGCGATTCTGTACAACCGGTACACTCTTGAAAATGAAGCCATATAACGGGAGGTCTCATAGGGGATTTAACAGCAGCTTCAAGTTTTTTAACAAAGCCAACTGGAAGACCCATTGTAGCCGCAGCTATAGTTAGGAGTTTTATAAATTCCCTCCTACTTATACCCTCAGAAAGACCTGGCAAATAGCCATATCTACTCATGGTTTCCTCCTTTCTATTTTTCTATGTGCATAATATCCATACCGAGAGTATATCCATGTATGCCAAAATGTCAAGTTTTAAATATTTTGATTTCTATTTAAAGTTTAATAAAACAAACCAATGGGATTAATTTATAAAAAGAATTGTATATATTTAATTTTTATGAAGATTAGGAGTTTTATGAAGATTAGGAGTCAGATGCATGTACCCGAATTTTGAGAACTAATCTCAATTTCAGGATTCGGAAAATCTGTATATCCATACACATTTTTGCAATTAAATTTAACTCAACAATCAATTTTTACAACCTTTTCTTTATGCTCGGAAAAATAAAAGTTAAAAGACAAGAGATTTGATCTGTCGAAAATTATGGCTAAATTGCGAAATTGTCTCAACAAATCTCAATTATTGCTAAAATACATTATAGTTGATATTTAACTATTGACATTATTTTTAGATCATGGTACAATTGGACTATGCATATACCAGATGGATTTCTCTCAATACCAGTTGCAACATCGACGTACGTTATCTCCGGCTCCTGGGTTGGCTATTCCATAAAGAGAGTAAGGGAGGAGGCCGGAGAAAAGGCAATCCCCACAATGGGAGTTCTCGCAGCATTCATCTTTGCCGCTCAGATGATCAACTTTCCAGTTGCTGGTGGAACAAGTGGTCACCTGGTGGGAGGGACACTTATCGCAATACTTTTTGGCCCCTATGTGGCGAGTATCATAATATCCACTATTCTCATCGCACAATCTTTGCTCTTCGCAGATGGTGGGATCACCGCCTTAGGGGCAAATATCCTGAATATGGGAATCATCGCTCCCATTGTGGGGTTCGTTATCTACAGAGCACTGCGTAAGTGGCATTTCAAGGCGTCTATTTTTATAGCTTCCTGGGTCTCAATTGTGCTGTCAGCAGCTGCATGCGCGCTGGAGCTTTCTTTATCAGGTACAATCCCCATAAATGTTTCTCTACCTGCCATGGTATCGGTTCACGCACTGATTGGCATTGGTGAAGGTTTGATCACACTCTTCGTAATTCTGGCCATCGAAAAATTTAATCCTGATTTGATAGTAAATGCGAAGTTACATACCAATAATGCAAGATAGGTCTTATATAAGCTCGAGAGGGAAAATTGGGGTGGTGCCCCGCACCTGCGGGGCACCACCCCAATACAAAAAGGAGTGAGAATCATGAAAAAATTCATAATTCTCGGATTATTGGTGTCTGTTATCATTGGCTTCTTCCTCTCACCCTATGCTTCAAGTTTCCCTGATGGACTTGAAAGAGTGGCAATAAAATATGGCTTCATGGAGAGGGAGAAAACCATTGTTCATGCACCTTTCCCAGATTATCAATTTAAACCTATAAAAAGCGAAAAACTTGCGACATCTGTTGCAGGTCTCTTTGGTACCGTCCTCATCTTCTTCACAGTTTCTGGTCTCTTTAAAGTTATTTCAAATAAGGGTAAATGAAACACCACTTTATTGATAGATACAGTAACCTTGAATCTCCCATTCACAAGCTGAATACTACGCTCAAACTCTTTCTTGCCGTTGCTCTCATTATCACAACAGTTATTCAGTCACAAATTCCAGCTTATAAGTTTGTTTTAATTTTTGCAGTTCTTTTAATAGCACTTTACACCTCTCATATTCCACTAACATTCTTTCTAAAAAACCTCCTGATTATCCTTCCATTTGCGTGTATTGGTGGACTTTCCATTCTTTTTGCAAATTCAGGGGATCTTTACTCTTCTTTTATAGGAATAAAAATCTACCACCAGGCGCTTATGAATTTCATTACAATTCTTGAGAAATCTATCATCTCGATAGGTACAATCATCCTTTTCGTTTCCACGACCAGATTTGACCATATTTTGAAATCTTTCCAGGATATAAAAGTTCCATCTTTAATAGTTGCACTCCTCTCATTTATCTACAGATATGTGTTTCTTGTGATTGATGAATTTATGCGTACAAAAATGGCAATCGTGGCAAGGTCCTCAAGACAACCCACACTGACGCTATGGTCGTACATGATCTCACGATCCTTTTTCGGGTCCCTCGAGAGAGGTGAACAAATTTTTCAATCAATGAAAGCCAGGGGATACAATGGTACCATTAAAACTTTGAATAACGAGAATTTTACAACTGGCGATGGCATCATATTATTCCTCTGCCTCATACTTTATGCCCTCTTATGGAAGCTTTAATTAAGATAGAAAACCTTTGTGTCAAATACGAAGAAAAAGTTGCCCTCGATGGTATCGATCTTATAATTAATGAAGGGGAGAAAATTGGAATCATTGGCCCGAATGGAGCGGGAAAGTCCACACTTCTACTTGCCATAAAGGGATTGATAAAATTTACCGGGAAAATCTCTTTTCCTGGTATTAGAAGGTCAGATGTGGGACTCGTGTTTCAGAATCCAGACATTCAACTTTTTATGCCAACAGTATTTGACGATGTTGCCTTTGGTCCCATAAACCAGAATCTCACTGAAACTGAAGTAAAGGTTAGGGTTAAAGAATCTCTTGAAAAGGTCGGGCTCTCCGGCTTTGAGAAAAGGCCACCTCATCATTTGAGCGAGGGGGAGAAGAAAAAAGTGGCAATTGCCACCGTGTTATCCATGAAACCGTCTGTTTACCTATTTGATGAGCCGACAACCGGGCTTGATCCACTCTCAAAGTACGAAATAACGAAAATCCTATGTTCTATTGATCGAACAATGCTAATCGCAACCCATGATTTAGAATTAATCTCAAAGGTAACCGATAGAACCATCATCTTAAATGACGGAAAATTGATGGCTGAAGGGTATACGCAAGATATACTTACCAATAAGGAATTATTGGCCAGAAACAAGCTTTACCCATTGGAGCAATTGCTCAAATGCAGGTAAATTTTTATAATACTATCTAATATGAAAATAACTCTTGACCACGGTGGCGGTGGCAGAAAAACGGATGAACTTATAAGCAAAATCTTCCAACCCCATCTTAACTCACCTGAATTGATGAAGAGAGAAGATGGCGGTATATTTGAACACAGCTTTGTGATTTCAACAGATACATTTGTAGTAACCCCTATCTTTTTCCCTGGGGGAAATATCGGGGATCTTGCAATAGCAGGAACAATAAATGACCTCGCCTCTATGGGAGCAGAACCCAGGTATTTTTCTTTTGGCTTTGTACTTGAAGAGGGGCTTGACACTTCTGATCTTGAAAAAATACTCAAAACGATGGAGGATTTGATTAAAGAGCTCAAGATTGAGGTTCTTGCAGCGGATACAAAGGTAATTGAAGCCCACAAAAAGGAGAATCCTGGTCTTTACATCAATTCAACCGGTATTGGGAGAATTTACAGGCCGGTTTTAGGCCGTGATTCGATAAAGCCCGGAGATGGAATAATAGTGACAGGGGCGGTGGGAGAGCACGGCTTCGCCGTGCTCTCCCACCGCCTTAGCCTCTCCTCCACCATAAAAAGTGACACCCGTCCACTCTGGCCTTTGATTAAGAAGCTCCTCGACAACGTTCAGGTCAAATTCATGCGGGACCCAACACGGGGTGGTATTGCACAGGTCCTAAACGAAATCGTCGACCAGATGAGCTTTGGAATTGAAATTTTTGAAGAGAAAATTCCGGTAAAACCAGAGGTTCAGGGATTGAGTGAGCTTCTCGGAATCGATCCTCTTGAGGTTGCAAATGAAGGGAACATGGTTATAATTGTTGCAAAAGAACTCGTCGACGAGGCCTTGAATATTTTACATTCTCATCCTTTTGGTTCCGATGCTGCATTTATTGGGGAAGTCTCAGAGGAGCACCCGGGCATGGTTCTGACTGTGAATACCTATGGAGCAAGACGAATTTTATACCGTCCAGTCGGGACAAAATTGCCAAGGATCTGTTAACTCATATTTCTGTTCATAAATATTGTAAAAGTTCGCTTAATTTCTTGACGTTTCTGTAATATAGATTTATCTTTTTCGGACTAATTACGCAAATGGGAGGTTATTAAATTGGCTAAATGGAAGGATTTGAAAATCCATATCCGTGAGGACTTATGTAAAAAATGTGAAATTTGTGTAAACATATGTCCTACCGACGTTCTTGCCACCAACGATGTGGGTTATCCTGAGGTGGTGGCACTGGAACGTTGTACGGGGTGTATGTTATGTGAAGATCATTGTCCAGATTTTGCAATCTGGATCGAGAAAGACGGAGATCATCCAGAGCATCCAGGCTGGAAGTACCTGAGAATGAATCACATGCCCAACGTTTGGTGCCCGGGGTGTGGTATTGGAGCGATCTTTTATGCACTCCTAAAAGCAGTGGAGAAGTTAGGAATTCCAAAAGACAAAATTGCAATGGTTTCAGGAATTGGTTGTACAGGCAGAATGCCTGGATACGCTGATTTCAACACACTTCATACAACTCACGGAAGAGCACTTGCCTTTGCAACTGGAATTAAGCTGGCAAATCCTGATTTAACGGTTATCACCGTGCTTGGTGACGGAGATGGTCTTGCAATTGGTGGTAACCATTTTGTCCACGCCGCAAGAAGAAACATAGATATGCTCGCAATCGTTGTAAACAACTTTATTTACGGAATGACAGGTGGTCAGGTCTCCCCGACAACGCCAAGAGACTCTTACGCCACCACTGCACCCTACGGTCAGGTTGAGAAACCCTTCGATGCCTGTGAGGTCGCAAAGGCAGCAGGAGCCAACTATGTTGCAAGAGGGACAACTTATCACATCACCATGACTCAGAGATTCTTTGAGCAGGGACTTAAAAAGAAAGGGTTCTCCCTGGTTGAAGTTCTCTCACACTGCCCGACCTATTATGGAAGACTGAACGATATGGTTGATCCATACGCCATGTTAGAGTGGCAAAAGAAACATGTTTATCGTGTCGGCGGTCGTGTTAAAGAGAACGCATTTCCAATGGGTGTGATTTACGAAGGTGACAGACCAGAATACGTCGAGACCCTAAAAGCAAAATACGCAAAAATTAGAGGGGAGAAGTAAAATGGCCAGAATAGAAATTGCTTTAACAGGTGCAGGTGGGCAGGGACTGCTTCTCGCAGGTTATGTGCTCGCGGAAGCAGCCATACTGGACGGAAAGGTCGCCCTTCAGGCTTCAATGTATGGACCAGAAGCCCGTCTCGGTTCATCCAGATCTGATGTTGTCATCTCTGACGAAGAAATAACCTATCCACGTGCAACAAGACCTGATATTCTCCTTGTATTAAACCAGGATTCATGTGATAAGTTTGTAAAGACATTAAAGGAGAATGGAATTCTTATTTGTGACACAACCGACGTAAAGAGAATTCCTGACGAGGACAAAATTAAAAATCTTTATAAACTACCCCTTGCAAGGATGGCTTCACAGGAATTTGGAACACCCCTTGTGACCAATATCCTATCCCTCGGTTTCATTGCTGGACTCACAGGGATTGTAAGTAAAAAGGCACTTGAGGAATCTATTAAAAAAGTCGTAAAAAAGAAGTTTGTTGAGCTGAACTTAAAGGCTGTGGCCAAGGGATTTGAGCTGGCTGAGCAGTACAAAACCACAGGAGTTAAGAGTTAATATGGTAGAAAGAACCCTGATGATCATCAAGCCGGATGCGACAGCGAGAAAGGTAATTGGTGACATCATTTCTATGGTAGAGGATAAGTTTGAGATTCGCGGAATCATAATGAAAACTCTAACAGTTGAGGAGGCACGTGAATTCTACGCTGTCCACAAGGGCAAACCATTCTATGAAGCGCTTGTTGAATTTATGACATCTGGTCCGGTTGTGGGAATTCTTCTTGAGGGTGAGAATGCAATCAAGAGATTGAGGGAAGTTGTTGGGGCTACGGATCCCAAGAAGGCTGCTCCAGGAACGATAAGGGCGAAGTTTGGAACAGATGTTCAGAGAAATGCGGTTCACGCATCGGACTCACCTGAGTCGGCAGGGTACGAGATACCATTCTTTTTCAAATAGAAAAGTAAAGAGAGTTTATCAAATATGGGGCGGCGCCCGTACGGGCGCCGCCCCATATTTGATTTTCCTCGACTCTCGCGATAGCATTTATATCAAAACAGGAGAAATTTAACATGAGCGATGTAAAATTTAAGGGAAAAGTATGGGTTATCGTTGATAAAAATGGGAAACTCATTGAGGATATTGACACAGACCAGATTTACCATAACGCATATCTTCACATTACTGACATAAATGAGATGGGGAAATATGCATTTGGAAACTTAGAGGGGTGGCATGACTTCCCCCAAAAGGCTCAGCCAGGAGACATTATTTTTGCAGGTAGAAACTTTGGTGCCGGTTCCTCAAGACAACATGCAGTTGATTGTTTCAAAGCTCTCGGGATTAGCCTAATAGCTGCGGAATCTTTTGGTGCAATTTACAAAAGAAATGCAATAAATTCAGGTATGCCCATTCTTGAGATCCCGGGTCTCTCAAAACTTGTCGAAGAGGGAAAATTTGCAACAGGTGATGAGGTGGAGATTGACTTTATCGAGGGAAAAATAAAAAACCTCACGAAAGGGATTGAAATACAGGCCAAAAAGCCGAGTAAAGTTCAGATTGACATCTACCTTGCTGGAGACATTTTTAAATACGGAAGGGCTATTGCAAAAAATTGAAAAAGAGGGCAATATAATCTCCATCTTTAATTAGGAGGTGATCAGGGCGAAAATTGAGTACACACCGAGAGAAAAAAATCTCGCTTGAAGGATTCAGTATTTCTGGATTTGCCGGTGTAAGAGATTCCAATCTAAAGTTAATACAGAGCCACTTTAACGGAAAGATTGTTTTGAGGGGAGAGGATATTTTTGTAACAACCACGACATCTGAAGAACTGGAGAAAATTGAAAAGCTAATAAATATTCTCAAGCACAAATTGCGCCGCTCTGGTTACCTGAAAGAAGAAGATGTGAAAGATGCAATTAAAAATATAAAGGGTGAAAACATGGGAAAAGAGAAAACAGAATTTGAGAAATTTGCGATTAAAACACCGAGAAAGACGATAATTCCAAGAACTCCTAACCAGTTGAAGTATGTCCAGGCAATAGAAACAAACGACATAGTGATTGGTGTGGGGCCTGCGGGCACGGGGAAAACTTTCCTCGCAGTCGCAATGGCTATTAAGTTCCTCCGTGAGAACAGGGTTGAAAAAATCATTCTGACCCGTCCAGCAGTGGAAGCCGGGGAGTCTCTGGGATTCCTGCCAGGAGACTATGAGGAGAAGATCAGTCCTTATCTGACACCTCTTTATGACGCACTCTACTCCATGATGACTCCTGACGCCATTAAGAGATTAACAGACAGGAGGGTCATTGAGATTGCTCCTCTTGCTTATATGAGAGGGAGAACTCTTGCAGACGCCTTTGTAATTCTGGACGAGGCCCAGAATACAAAATCAGTTCAGATGAAAATGTTTTTGACACGTCTTGGACCTCGTTCCAAAGTAGTTATAACAGGAGACGTAACCCAGATTGACCTGCCTGTAAACGAAAATTCTGGACTCGTAGAAATACAACACGTTTTAAAATCCATCCCCGGGATTGCATTTGTGAAGTTTGGGCCCGAGGATGTGGTTAGACACAGGCTGGTCAAGGAAATCGTCGAAGCGTATGAAAAATATAATAAAGAATAACGTCCCCCACAAGTTCGGGCTCTCATTCATTATGAAGACGGTCTACGTGATCGTCCTCATTCTCCTGACCTTATATTTTATGCCACGTGAACACTTCAGATCATATAAGAATATGCGTGTAGGTGATATTAGCCCGGTTGAAATTACATCCCCTATTGATTTCATCATCTACAAGACACCCGAAGAATTATTAAAAGAGAGAAAAAAGGTTCTGAAAAATGTGCCCGCATATTTTGTCTTTGACTCTACCGCTATTGAATCAACCCTGACGAAACTGGAGAAAATCAAAGGACAAAAGATGTTCAAAAACGGAATTACCGAGAATAGATGGCGATGGATTCTCGAGCTCAGCGGAAACTACGTCGTGGATTTTGAGAAGGGAGGCATCCTGGATGATAAGAAATTTTTAAAGAGCATCGGAGTAGAGAATATTGCAATAGTAGTTGGAAACAAAACAAACGTTTTCCCCATTGATCAGGTTCTTGACAGGAGAGAAGTGCTTGAAAACCTGAAGCGAATCGCTGTTCAAACATTCGAAAATAAAAACGAGAGGGACATCTTTATAAAAATATGTAGCAGCGTACTTTTCCCGAGTTTGAGATACAACGAGAAATTAACACAAAAAGTGAAAAATGAAGCCCTCTCGAGGATCTCTCCGATAAAAGAGGAAGTGAAAAGGGGCGAAAAAATCATCGGGAAGCACGAAGTTATAACGCCACGGACATACGAGGAGCTCCAGGTCCTGAGCGAAAAGGTAAAAGCCTCGAGCTTCTACTCTTCCAAATGGTTTGCCAGTATGTTTATTGTACTCGCCCTTTTCCTTCTCGGGATGTTCTATTTTCGAGAAAGGATTCAGAAATCTCCACACTGGAAAGAGCTCATTGTTATTGGGATCCCGGGGTTTATGGTACTCCTTGCAGCCTATCTTGTAAGAAATATCGGGGCATCCAGTTTTATCACCCTTATTCCATTCTATTCTATACTTTTAAACGTCGCCTTGGGGTTTGAACCTTCCCTCTTTTACACACTCATACTATCCGCCATCCTTGGCCTCTATTTTCCTCAACATGTTTTTGGTATTTTTGTTTACAATTTATTCCTTGGCTGGACTTCCATTTTTATTACGAAGGAGTTCAAGTCCAGATTCCAGATATACTATGTCATTGTTACTTTAATTTTTGTTGGCTTTTTGACAGCAATTTTCATGGAGATTTTTTATTATGGCAGGGTAACAAAGATTGCAACTCTCGTACAGACCTCAATCTTCAGTGCTTTCTTATCGGGGGTTTTTGTAGTAGGAATACTCCCGCTGTACGAGAGGGTTTTTAGGGTAGCAACAGACTTTTTCCTGCTCGAATTATCAAATTTGAACAATCCTCTATTGAAAGAACTATCTGAGAAAGCATCCGGGACGTTCAATCATAGCATCAATGTCGGTAACCTGTGCGATGCAGCGGCCAGGGCCATTGGCGCAAATTCACTTTTAGCAAGGGTCGGGGCTTACTACCACGATATAGGGAAAATGAAAAAACCACATTATTTCATTGAGAACCAGATTGGGATGGAAAACCCGCACGATAAACTTTCACCAAGGATGAGTGCATTAATCATCATTTCCCATGTAAAAGATGGTGTGGAACTTGCTGAACAATACGGATTACCAAACGAAATAATCAGAATAATCAAGACGCACCACGGTACATCTCTACTTGTCCCATTCTATGTAAAAGCCAAGCAGCTTGAGGGTGAAAGTGCAAAAGAAGAGGACTTCAGATATCCAGGCCCAAAACCGTCATCGAAAGAAGAGGCAATATGTATGATAGCTGACAGTGTTGAGGCCGCAGTAAGAAGTCTTAAAAATCCAACGGCTAAGACATTGAAAGAGACTATTTACGATATCATAAAGTTAAAATTAGAAGACGGCCAACTTGATGAAGCAGATATTACGCGAAAAGACCTTGATAAAATTGCAGAAGCAATCTACCCGATTCTTTTAAGTCAGTTCCATCCAAGGATCGAATATCCCAGGGAGAAAAAATGATCAACATCTTTAACACGCAGAGAAAGGTTAAAGTTACAGAGGAATTCAAAAATAAACTTCAAAATTTCCTGCAAGAAGTTTTGAGATCTGAGGACATAGAGAATGAGTTCTTGGAGATCAACATAATTTTTGTTAATAACAAAAGAATCAGGGAATTAAACAGAGAATTTTTAAAACGAGATAGACCTACGGATGTGATCTCTTTTAATCTTGGAGATGTGGGTGAAATTTACCTCTCCACATGGACAGCATTGGAAAGGTCAAAGGAGTACGGATGGGATGTGAAATTTGAAATTGTACGTTATGCCCTTCATGGTCTCCTTCATATTCTTGGTTATGATCATGAAAAGGAAGAGGATGCACAAAAAATGGAAGAAAAAGAGGAAACGTATCTTGAACGATGGAAATACCGCTAATATTAGTACTCATCTTTTTATCTTTCATATTTTCTGGATCTGAAGTTGCCCTATTTTCGGTTTCAAAAACACATCTTAAAAAAATTAAAGATAAGAAAACTGAAAAGGTGCTCAATTCTTTGATCTCGCGTCCCTATAGTCTTTTATCCACGATCTTGCTCGGGAATACAGCAGTAAACGCGTTTGCATCCTCGATTTTCTCGATATTCATTGCGAATATCTTCCAGAAATATCAGATGAGCGAAGGAAGTTTGACGGTGATAGATGTTGCCATCTTCACTTTCATCCTTCTCGTTTTTGGAGAAATTACTCCAAAGATTCTTGCTCTACAGGATCCCCTTAAATTCTCATCCCTCTCATGGGTGGTACTTTACCCATTTTATATTTTGTTCTCCCCTGTAGTAAGACCACTTGGAAAATGGATGAGGGGAATTTTTGAAGCTGACACAAAAAAAGCTTTAGAGCCTGTGACGTTGAAAGAGGCCTACAACATGGTCGAAACAGCCCGCGAGGTTTTAGACATTCACGAGCTCGAATTGCTCGAAAATAGTGTTGAATTTTTATCTATAAAAGTATCCGATATAATGACACCAAGACGGGATATCAAGGCGTTGCCGGAAGACGCTACCATCCATGATGCTATTGAAGAAATGAGGAAAACACGTCATTCGAGATTCCCGGTTTACAAAGGAAATCTGGACAACATAATTGGATTTCTCGACCTCCTCAATATCCAGGGGATTCATAAAATTCCAGGACAAACTCCCATCAGGGCATACCTTCTTGATCCAATCGTAGTGCCTGAGACCATGAGTCTACCTGATCTTGTAAAGATTCTCGTTGAAACCGAGGTAAAAATGGCGGTCGTGGTTGACGAATATGGGGGCACAGAGGGTATAGTGACATTAAAAGATACTTACAAGCATTTCATCGGGAAGATTAGGAGTGACTTTGAATCTGATGAACTTGAAGAGATCAAAAAGATCGGAGCGAACTCTTTCATTCTATCTGGTGACGTATCTATGTCAACTGTTGAAAAAATTACAGGTCGAAGATTTGGATATTACGGAACAATCTCAAATTTCATTATTGATAATCTGGGATATATTCCCACAGAGGGAGAAAAGGCTGAGATCGATGGTTTGATAATAGAAATCCTCTCAAAAGAGGGAGAATCTCCCGAAAAGGTAAAAATAACGATAAAATGATCAATCTGGTCGTATTTGCCATATCTATACTATTTGTTGCGGCCTACGCTGCCTTTGAGATCTCGTATGTTAGTCTTGACAAAATAAAGATACAGGACTCGATACCATCATCGCGCCTTGACTTTTTTGTAAAACGGGAGAGGGAGGTGATTATCAGTATTCTCATCGGAATCAACATATTCTCGGTTCTCGCTGTCACTACATTGACGAATTACACGCGCAGACTGGGGGTTTCTTCGAACTACGCCGTACTCGCTTCTGGTTTGGTCACTACTCTGATCATCGTTTTTCTCGGTGAAATATTTCCAAAGTCGTACGCAATTTCCAGGAAATCAAGTATTATCCACTCCCTCAACACATTGATTTACACAACCTATATCTCATTCTACCCTGTGGTCAAACTCTTCGATTACGTTCTTAAAATGTCGTTTGCGAGGGTTGGTTGTGGGAAGTTGTCACTCGAGGAGGAAATTGAGAAGTATGCTGACGATAAGGGCCTCGAAAGCGAAAAACTCCTTTTATTGAAAAAAGCCTTGAAGTTTTATGATTTGAGTGCCGAGGACATCATGATTTCAACTAAAAAATTCCCTTTCTGGTCTATAGAGACTCCACGAGAAAAGATTCTTGAAAATGTTAAAAATCTAACTTACAACAAAATACTCCTTTACAAAAACACCATTGACAATATAGTGGGGCTGATTCATATTAAAGACTTGATTTTAGCAGAAGAGAGCGACTTAGCTCGCTACCTGAGGCCGTATTCAACTGTTTATTCTGATAGCCCATTACACAAAGTTGTCGGGGAAATTAAGAGCAAACAAACCACCGTCTCAATTGTGGTAAATGAATACGGGGCAACAGTTGGGGTAATAACCATCGAAACAATTTTGCGGGAATTACTCAAATATTTTGAGGAAGAGGGTGACTATGGGAATGTACTTCCTGGTGAAATTCGAATTTCGGAACTGAGGGAAAGAGGATTTGACCTGGAGGAAGGGGATTACTCAACTCTCGCAGGTTTGATCATAGATAAGGCTGGTGGAAGAATACCGAAAATCGGAGAAAAATTCAGAATCGGAAATTATAAGATCGAAATCATAGATGCAGATGAGAAGGGCATTAAAAAAGTTTTGATAAGGTATAGTCATGAAACAGACAGCGGTTGAATTTGATGAAAAGCTTTACAAGATCACCGAGGAGCTGGTTAAGAAAGGTGATTACAAGAGGGCAGCATTGTTACTCTCGCAAAAACATCCTGAAGATGTTGCTCTTGTTTTAGATAAGCTGAGCGAAGAAAACAGGATTAAGGTTTTCAAATATCTACCGGTGGAATTGCAGGCAGATGTACTGATCCGACTGGATGACGAATCCATTGATGACGTGTTGAAGGCGTTATCTGAAAAGGATATTTCCGAACTCGTTGGAGAAATGGATGTTGACGACGCCGTGGACGTACTTGGTGAGCTACCGGATGAAGAAAGGCAAAAGGTGTTGTCGTACGTTTCCCCGAAGGAAAGGGAAGAGGTTAAAGAGCTCCTGAGATACCCAGAAAATACTGCCGGTGGTCTCATGACCACCGAATTTCTTGCTTACAATGGGGACATAACCGTCGAAGAGGCTCTTCGAAAATTAAAAGAAGAAGAAGAGAAACCTGACGAGCTTTCAGGCATAATCTACGTTGTGGATAAAAAGGGGAGACTCATCGGAGAAGTTTATCTCCGTGATCTCTTAAAATCTGATCCCGAGAAAAAATTAAAAGAAATCGCACGTGAGGTCCCCTCCATTCCAGTAATGATGGATCAGGAAGAAGTGGCAAGACTCTTTGAAAAATATGATGTCTTCTACATGCCTGTTGTGGATAACGAGGGCAAACTTCTCGGTGTTATCACTGTTGACGACATACTCGACGTTCTGGAGGAAGAGGCAACCGAAGATATTCATAGATTAAGTGGATGGGGTGAAGCTGAGAGTATTTTTACGCCAACCTTAAAGATGGCGGCACGGAGACTACCGTGGCTGCTTATCAACCTTGGGACAGCCTTTATAGCTGCGGCTGTGGTTTCAATTTTTAAAGGAACGATCGCCGCATTTGCTTATCTTGCCGTTTTCATGCCCGTTATAGCAGGAGAAGGAGGTAATACAGGCGTTCAGACAATTGCTCTTGTCGTGAGATCACTGGCACTTGGAGAAATTGATTTCCATGACTTTAAAAAACTCTTCATGCGAGAGCTGGTAGTGGGATTAATCATAGGTTCTGCAGTCGGTTTCGTCTCCGGGTTAGTTGCGTACATCTGGGTCAAAAATCCCTACTTTGGATTGCTTGTATTCCTTGGTCATGTAGGGAACATGGTCGCCGGATGTATCGCAGGGCTCGTGGTTCCAATGGTGCTAAAACTCCTGAAGCAGGACCCTGCTCTTGCATCTGGAGTCATTGTCACAACAGTAACCGATGTCACTGGATACTTTATATTTCTCGGTTTAGCCACTATCTTTATGAATCAATTACACCTCTTATGATTGACGAATTATGATTGACGAAATTCTTGAAAAATTTTCAAAAGCGAGAATAGCAGTAGTTGGAGATCTTATCCTTGATAGGTACCAGTATGCAGATGTAGAAAGAATTTCACCCGAGGCGCCAGTCCCGGTCATAAAAATCAGAAACGGACATGAAGATCTAAGAGCTGGTGGTGCTGCCAATGTAGCTCTAAACCTCGTATCCCTTGGTGCCAAAGTCCAGATCTACGGAGTTATAGGCGATGATGACTGGGGAAAGAAACTAATAGAAATTTTGGGAGACTCTGGTATAAAAACAGACACCATAATGATAGATAAAAATCGTCCCACTACCTGTAAGAATCGCATAATCAGCAGGAACCAACAGGTTGTACGTATTGACCTCGAAGATGATTCCCCAATACCTCAAAAACTTGAGAAAAAAATCAAAAACTCCTTATTAGAGAATGTCGATACATTCGATGCCGTGATTCTTGAAGATTACAACAAGGGGGTTCTAACACGCGGACTCATTAGATTCATCTCAAAGTACATCACCCCCAGAACTGTTGTGGGAGTTGATCCAAAGTTCCAGAATTTCGGGTTGTACAAAGATGTGACACTACTGAAGCCCAATCGGAAAGAACTTCTGAGATTTACTGGTAAATCCAGGGATGAACTCATCGATGCTATTAAGGAAACATACAAAAAACTACACCCCAAATACCTGCTCCTAACTATGAGTGAGCAGGGAATGGATATCTTCGATGGATCAAAATTTTACAAAATTCCTTCAATCAAAAAGGACGTTTATGATGTTACTGGTGCTGGTGATACAGTGATTGCTGTCGCGATCCTCGGTCTTGTTTCTGGACTTAGCATCGTAGAATCGGCTATACTTTCCACAATAACTGCAGGTATAGAGGTTT
>JALSOD010000313.1 GCA_026986655.1 Caldifarciminota bacterium
CGTCTCTCAACTTCAGGGTTCTCCGTCCGCCTCTTTATACACGTAGATATCGGAATGTTGAAATAAACCCCTATTATTTTCAGATTTGAAACTCTCTTCAATATTTTGTGGAAATTTGGACTCTCACCATACAGTGATTGAGCAAAGGATTTGTTGTAGACATCTTGAAAAGCCTCTTTTATCCGGGACTCTATTGAATGTTTTTCAAATTCTATGGAATCGAATATTCTGGCGACAATTTTATCGTCACTCTCACGAAACAGACTCATTCTCTCTTCGTCCCATTTTTTAAGGATATCCCGCGCCATGTCTCTTGCAACTTTTGCAGGCTTGATAAACTTCTCTCGTGTTGTCCGGTCAATATTGGTTCTGTCAACGACAACATCAAAACCTTCGGCAAGTGCCTTAATGTAAAGTGTATCTTCAAAATCGTGATATAATGGGGCATTTTCTCTCACAAATTTGTAGAAGCTGATCATCTGGAGAATATCGTCCATTGAGATTCTTACTGTTCTTTCAGGAGACTTCGAAACAATGTCTCTTGCATAGGTCGTCTTGCCAGAACCTGGAAGACCTATCAAAATGTAAATCATTTGCTGCATACAAGGGGATTTTAACTGAAACCTCTGTCACAATCAAGAGAATAAAGATAAAATTTCAGAACCATTACGGTTTCCAGACATTTTAAGATGTCCTCGTTGAGAAGGGAGATACAGAGGATTGCGTTTAAGCAATTGACTTCAGCCTATATGAGGGACTTGTTTTCAAGGGTATTCCACCCCCATTTTCTTACGTCGAGCGAGGAAGAAAGTCCTACAGAGTTTTATTAAAAAGTGGGGGGTATCGGTAAGTTGCTTACTTCTTTCTCATTATCACCAATGTTTCCACGTGGTGGGTGTGGGGGAAGAAATCGAAAGGCTGGACCAGCTCAATGTCGTAATACTCCACCAGAATTTTTAAATCCCGTGCAAGGGTGACAGGATTACACGACACGTACACAATTTCATGCGGTCTTTTATCCACAATAAAGTCAATTACTTCTTTTTCAAGACCTTTTCTTGGTGGATCGAGTAAAAGGAGATCTGGACGTTCAAGTGTTGGCAGAACGTTCTCAACCCTGCCCTCAAAATAATCAACGTTGAATTGATTGTTAATGCTTATATTTTCCCGGGCATCCTTGACAGATGACGTACTCTCTTCAACCCCTATTACAACCTTTGCCCTATCAGCCACATTAAGAGCAAACAGACCAACTCCTGCATACGCATCTATGATCAATCGATATCCATCACCAATTTTTGATTTTATGAGCTCCAGGAGCTTCGTCACCTGAGCCACATTAATCTGAAAGAACGAAAGGGCTGAGACCCTGAATGATTTGCCGAGAACTTTTTCCATGTAATATGGTCTACCAATTACCTTTCTCGTTTGTGGTCCGTAAATAACATTGGTTCTCCGAGGATTAATATTCTCCACAACACCGATTATTCTTTCTGGATCAAGTGCCAGTATTTTTTCGGCAAAAGTTTTAACAATGGCAGTCTCTTTGACCACAAGAATTACGAGGGTTTCACCCGTATTTTCTGAACCTCTCAAAACAAAATGTCGGAGCTTTCCGTAATGTTTCTGCTCATTGTAGATGGTGAGAGGTTCCTCTTTGAGAATCTTTTTAAATCCTTTTAACACAGGATCAAATTGTTTTAACTGCACCGCACAGGTATCAATATCAACTATGTGATGTGTACCCTCTCTGTAGTAGCCGATCAAAACACGACTCCGCGTTCTTTTCAGGGGATACTGTACCTTATTCCTGAAATTCCAGGGATGCTCCATACCTATCACATTTTCTATGGGTAGCTCCTGAATCTTCCCTATACGCCGAAACGCATCGAGAATGATATCTTTTTTAAATTTCAGCTGCCATTGATAATCCACCATCTGCCACTGACAGCCACCACACTCAGGAAAGTAGGGGCAAAGGGGGTTTGTTCTTGCTTCTGAAGGTTCAATAAGTTTTATAATTCGTGCAGTTATATAATCCTTTTTCTCCTTTACAATCTCTGCCTCAATTCTGTCTCCTGGAACACCCCCATCAACAAATACAGCCTTACCATTGAAATAGGAAATTGCATCGCCACCCGGTATCATTTTCTCGACTTTCAGGAGAATCTTCTTCATCAGAATGATACCTGAAAGAGCCTGTGGATAACGGTTGAGTAAATATCGGATACTGCACGTTTTATCCCGTCATCCTCGGTTTCAGAATTCACATTGTAAGTTCCGTTGCCGATATAGGTTGCCTTTGGGAGGTATGGTTTTTTATTTACATTATCGTAAAATTCGAGCTCGATCGTAAGCTTGATATTGTAGCTCTCGATATTACCCTCGGTATCATATTTGAAGGGTTGTTTATCAAATCCTGTTACACTTCCGGTTATGATCATGCCAGCTTTGTCATCTGAAACGAGCTGAAACCTACCGTCATTCCTTAATTCATCGATAAAATAGCCCGTAACGGTATTATCAAGGCCATACATCAGGGTTTTATTCTGGAACACGTGCACTGAGACTTTTTTTAGATATGATGGGAAATATCCGCTGAAAGAATACGTACATGACGAGAAAAGAATTACAAGAATTGATAAGACAAGGGGGCTTGAAAAATATGATTTAAGTCTCATCTTTTTCCCTCAGGAGTAGAATTTATCATTGCTTTCCAACCTATTTCCCACTCTTTCATAAACAAATTCACCGTTTTTAATCACATATTCAACATGGTTTTTGTCTGGTTCATAGAACAGATGAACCCATGAGTGGGTGTCAAGAATCAGGAGATCAGCCTTCTTTCCAGGCTCGATACTCCCAACAACTCCGCCTCTTCTTATGGAAAAAGCAGCGTTAAGAGTTGCAGCCACAAAAGCCTCTTCCGGTTTCATCCCGAAATTAAAGATCCCCATAACCATAGCAGATTGCATGGAGTAGAACGGGGAGGTCCCGGGATTATGATCGGTCGCGAGGGCCATTGGGACATGGTATTTCCTGAACAACTCCACAGGTGGTGCCTTTTTGAGCCTCAAGAAAAAGGTTGATGTTGGGAGTAAGACTCCTATGGTTCCGCTCTTACCCATCTTTTCGAGGCTCTCTTCGCTAACATAATCAAGATGTTCAGCAGAAATAGCACCAAAGTCCGCTGCTATACCTCCACCTCCAAGGTTGTTCAACTGGTCTGCGTGAACCTTGAGATAGTAGCCAGATTCCTTTGCAACCTTCAAAATCATTCTGGCTTCTTCAGGAGAAAACGCTCCGTCCTCAATAAAAATATCAAAAAACTCTGCCAATCCCCTGAAGTCAGGGATCATTTTCTTTAAAAGCAGCTCTATGTAGTGTTTTCGTCTATCATAAAAATCAAAAGGAACTGTGTGCGCACCTAAAAAGGTCACAACTATATCCTGTGGAACTTTTTCTCTGAGCTCATCAGCCACTTCAAGGATCTTTTTCTCATCGTCGTAATTTAGACCGTAACCTGATTTAATCTCAATTGTTGTGGTGCCGAATTCGAACATTATTCTGGCACGCTCTAAAGCAAGCCTGAGAAGCTCATTCCTGCTTGCACTCCTCGTGGCGCGTACAGTACTATTGATCCCGCCACCTTTCTTTAAGATTTCTGTATAGCTCGCCCCTCTAAGCTTTTCCAAAAATTCCTCATGCCTGCACCCTGCGTAAATCAGGTGCGTGTGGGGATCCACAAATCCAGGAATAACAGTTTTTCCATCCACATCAACAGTGAAGGATTCAGGGTACTTTTCCTCAAGAGTGTTAGAAGGGCCAATTTCTTTTATTTTACCGTTAGAAATAAAAACAGCTGCATCTCTTAGAACACTAAGATTAATCTCACCAGCTGGAATTGGCCTATTACCAGCTGAAGTGACAAGCTCACCTATATTGGTAATTAATAGATTAGACATCCAGATTTACCACTTTTTTGGCGTTTTCCTGGATAAATTTTCTTCTTGGTTCAACCTTATCACCCATCAGGATGGAGAACAGTTTGTCAGCCTCTGCCGCATCCTCCAGTGTCACCTGCTTCAGGAGTCTCCTCTCTGGGTCCATTGTGGTCTCCCAGAGTTGTTCAGGGTTCATTTCACCAAGACCCTTGTATCTCTGAATGTTAACCTTCTCCTCACCGATCTCGTTAAGGAGTTCCTCGAGCTCCTCATCAGAATGGAGATACCAGGTCTTCTTGCCCTTCTGGACTCTATAGAGAGGTGGCTGGGCTATATAGATGAAACCGGCCTCAATCAGGGGCTTCATCAGCCTATAGAAAAATGTGAGAAGCAGGGTTCGAATGTGAGAACCATCCACATCTGCATCAGTCATGATAATAATCTTGTGATACCTCGCCTTAGAGGGATCACATTCATCCTTTAAACCAGAGCCTATGGCTGAGATTATGGTTTTTATCTCCTCATTGGACAAAGCCTTATCGAGTCTCGCTTTCTCAACATTGAGGATTTTACCTTTCAGGGGAAGGATTGCCTGGAATTCTCTGTTTCTTCCTTGTTTTGCAGAGCCACCTGCAGACTCACCCTCAACAATAAAGAGCTCTGAGGCCGATGGATCGCGGGAAGAGCAATCGGCAAGTTTACCTGGAAGTGAGTCAGATTCGAGGAAACTCTTTCTTCTCGTTAATTCGCGTGCTCTCTTTGCAGCCTCCCTTGATTTCGCAGCCAATGTTGCTTTTTCAATTATCTTCTGCGCAACACGCGGATTCTCTTCAAGAAATCTCATGAACCACTCGTAAAATAGGCTTCTCACAAGACCTTCAACATAGCCATTACCGAGCTTGGTTTTTGTCTGGCCTTCAAACTGCGGGTCCTTGAGCTTCACATGGATTACAGCCGTGAGTCCCTCACGAACATCGTCACCTGAAAGACTATGCTTTTTCAAAAGTCCCGTTTTCTTTCCGTAGTCATTAAGTGCTTTCGTCAAGGCAGATTTGAAACCGGTCAGGTGTGTGCCACCTTCATGAGTATTGATGGTATTTGCAAAACTCAGAATGGTCTCAACAAATCCTGTATTGTATTCGAGGGCAATCTCTATCTCAGTGCCATTTTTTTGCGCCTTCATGTAAAAAGGCTGGTGAAGTGGCTCTCTTGCCTCATCTAAATATCGCACAAATTCTTTCAGTCCACCTTCATAATGGAATTCTTCCCGTTTATTTTGTCTTTTGTCCTCTACGACAATCCTTACACCGGGAATCAGAAAGGCAAGCTCTCTCAGTCTATCCCTTAAAATTTCAAATTCAAACCTTGTTACCTTAAATACTTCGGGGTCTGGTTTAAATGTTACTTTTGTACCGGTTCTCTCCTCACCAGACTCCTCCACCTCCATCTCGGCAACCTTTTCACCACGTTTAAATTTCAATCTATGAATCTTACCGTCACGGCGAATCTCAACCTCGAGCCACTCCGATAGTGCATTAACGACTGAAGCACCGACACCGTGTAAACCACCGGATATTTGATACACCTTTGAATCAAATTTACCACCTGCATGAAGTTGTGTAAATACGACTTCAACCGCCGGGATACCAAGTTCAGGATGTATATCTACAGGTATACCACGGCCATCATCCTCAACCGTCACACTTCCGTCCTCGTTTATGGTGACATAAATATTCCTGCAGTATCCTGCCAGTGCTTCATCTATGGCATTATCAACGATTTCAAAAACGAGGTGATGTAACCCCCTTCTACCAATGTCCCCAATGTACATTGCAGGGCGTCTTCTTACACCCTCAAGTCCTTTCAAAACCTTTATATCAGAAGCAGTATACTTTTCACTCATTTCTTTCTCCCTTTCATTCTCCTGAATTTTATGTCTTTAATTTCAGAACTAAACCTTTTCCTCAAATCTTTTAAAAGAGCTGGTTTCATCATCATTAAATTGCTCATTAAAGCTGGATGTTTGACTTCAATTACAAGAATCCCTTTCCTCAGTTCTGTTGCCTCTATATTGTAATCGAATTTTGGTGGATATTCTTCATTGAATTTCTCAACAATGGAC
>JALSOD010000314.1 GCA_026986655.1 Caldifarciminota bacterium
AAAATGCTGCCTCAATCGCTTCACTCCTTCTGACCACAGAGGCACTTGTAACGGAGATCAAAGAGAAAGAGAAGACACCGCCAATGCCAGGTGGTGGATACGACGAATTCTAATAGAATTTAAGAAAAAGTGGGGCGGCCGCTTCGCGGCCGCCCCACTTTAATATCTAAGCAAACCCCTTCCAGCTTCCCACTCGCATAAGGTAAGTATTAACATTTCCGGCGATTTTACGGAATTCTACAATAAATTAACCTAAAAACTCTAACACCTCTTAAGTGGCAACCCACTCTTCAATTTTCCATAAGTTCGTAGTGGGGAAAAATATTCCCTTTCATAAAACGGGAGGAGTTGGGGACGAATACCTCCCCCGTCTTTTCCTGCATTTTATGCGGTTAAATATTAACAAAAATCTATTGATTTTCCTTAAAACTTTTTAAAAACCGTTTCTCAACTCAGGTCGATTCCAAGCATTTTAATCTCTGTCATTTCTTTAACAACAAACTCCGGTCCTTCCCTTCCGAAACCACTCTCTTTCATTCCACCATACGGCATCAGATCAACTCTCCAGGTAGGAAGCTCATTGATAAGAATCCCGCCAAATTCGAGCGCGAAGAATCCCTTGATCGCTTCATTCAGGTCTTTTGTGAATATTGCGGCATTCAAGCCATACTTCGAATTATTTGCACTTCTGACAGCATCTTCGAAATCTTCGTATCTGTTAACAAACACCACCGGGCCAAAAACTTCTTCCTGGAATAACTTCACATCCTCAGGGACATTTACTAAAACTGTTGGCTGCATCAGTGTTTTTCCCAGGATTTCCCCACCATACACAATCTCAGCTCCATGCTCAACAGCTTCATCGACCCAGCTCTTCACACGCTTCAATGCCCCTTCGTTGATCAAAGGCCCCATACTAGTTTCTTCATCGAGCGGATCTCCAACTTTTATCCCCTTTGCACTCTCTACGAGTTCACTCACAAATTTATCAAAAACAGATTTGTGGACAAACACCCTCTGCAAGGAAATACACGATTGGCCTGCCTGTACGAAAGCTCCAACAGCTGCTTTTTTAGCCGCTTTCTCCACATCAGCTGTCTCAGTAACGATCATTGGGGCGTTAGAACCAAGCTCCATCAACGCTTTTTTGTATCCTTTTATCTCCATGATCCTTTTACCAACGTCTCTGCTACCGGTGAATGTGATCATTGCCAGATCAGGATGTTTAGCGAGTCCCTCACCAATGGAACCACCAGGACCTGTTATGACATTTAAGGCTTTTGGCGGCAAACCTGCTTCAAGCATCAGAACTGCAAATTTTAGGTTTGTCAGGGGGGTAGCACTGGCAGGTTTATGAACTACCGAGTTCCCAACAGCAAATGCAGGCCCTAACTTGTGGAGGGCGAGATTCAGAGGAAAGTTAAAGGGAGTAATAGCACCAATAGGCCCAATAGGCACCCTTATGTACAGTCCAAATTTTCCTTTTCCACGTGGATCAGCGTCGAATATCACCTGTTCACCACGCAGTTTTTTCGCCTCCTCTCCTGATAAATAGAGCGTTTGAATAGCTCTTGAGACCTCACCTCTTGCCTCTTTTATCGTTTTACCGACCTCGAGGGCAAGAGATTTTGCAAAATCTTCTGAATGTTCTTCAAGTAATCTGGCGGCGCACGTAAGGATCTTGTACTTATCATAGGCACTCAATTTTTTGAGCTCTTCGAAGCCCTCTCTGGCAGATTTTACAGCAAGTTCGAGGTCCTCTGGAGTTGCTGAAGGGACAGAGTCAATGACCTCCCCATTGTAGGGATTGATCACCTCTATCTTTTCATCCCGGTTGACCCATTCTCCATTTAGAAGCATTTTCATGGCTACCTGCTCCTTTTTTAATTTACAGTTATTAACAGCCCAAAACTCAAAATTGTCAAGGAACAAAGCATCCTGTGAGTAAAACTGTTACAGTATCTCAAAAATACTTGCTTCGGAGAATTGATGGGGGTAAAAGATAAAGGAGGTCTAAAAGGCTTTCCAAACTAACAGATCTAATTGGAAGAAATATTTAAAAAATTTTTAAGATAGTGAGCAATTTTAAGTTAGGGGGGGCCTGCCCCGCAGGCCCCCCCTAACTTAGTTCCTATCTTAACACCAGAACCTTTTTCACTGCGGTTCCCGTAGATGCTTCAAGTCTCAAAATATATACACCGTTTGACACTTTCATTCCTCTAAGATCGGTTCCATCCCATCTCACTGTATGCCTTCCATCGTCCATAGTCCCATTGAAAAGTGATTTTACAAGGCGACCAGAAGCATCATAAACGTTGATCGTTACATCATCCCTTGATGGAAGAGTGAAGGATATGGTTGCAAAATTCTTCAATGGATTGGGGGTTACACTGTTAAAAACAGGTTTCGAGCCCTTTGGAGGAAGGACAGTCCACTCATTTACACCGGTGGCTGTGTACTCTGCAACTCTCAGGAATCCGGTATCCCAGGGCTGATAAGGATAATTGCTGTTAGAAACTCCCTCATAAACCTCAAATACTACTTCTTTATAACCGTCGTGATCGAGGTCATCTCCTGGTTTAATCACTATGGACGGCTGGTAGTAATACAGCACAGTATCGGTTCCGACAATGGTAGTCTCTGCATAGAAAAACACATCAGGTAGAATTGGCTCAACGTTATAACTCAAGGTATCTCCTACATCTCCCCCGTGATATTCAGCGGAGACAGCAATTCTGTTTATGGAGAAAAGGGCATAAATCTCAAATTGACCATCATTGTCCACATCTCCTACAGAGAATCCATCGAGTCCGAATGTAGAATTATCTATGTGGAGCGTATCGATGGAGACAGTTGAAGGATCGATATCGTTACCATCTACGTTGACAATGTAAATTCCACTGGCGTAATAAGGGCTGTAGCTTCCAGGATATTCACCGGAGAAGAAAAATTCATCTCTGCCATCATGGTCATAGTCGTAGATTGCGGATAATTTGTTGCAGGGGAAGAGATCGGAGCTATCGAGGCCTTCGACATAATATTTAAGAGCATAGCTATCCGGCGCTTCAGACTCAAAAATTGCAAAGGCTCCACGGTTCCAAACACCAATAACACCTTCTGGATGACCATCCCCATCAAGATCCATAGGGCCATAGGCTCCATTAGTACTACCACCAAAACCGTAGTCAGTTCTTCTGAACACCTTCTCAACGATGGGCGCTGTGAATCCTGTTCCGATATCACCAGAAATTGAGAAAATGTAGGCGTTATCAAAGGTTGTGGATGCGTTGTTTACCCATAAGACTTCCTCTGTACCATCGCCATCAAAATCTCCAACCGCAATATCCTCTGCTCTGACTCTATCGGGAAGTGTTCCATCAGCCTCTCTTAAGAAATCGATGTATCTTTCACTCGGCAGTCCATTGATACCGTAGGTATCACTTCCCACATTGCCATCCCATTCAAAGACCCAGAGTCCCACATGTGTATCAAGAGTGTCTCCCGAATCTCCCGTCATGGCAACAATTATTTCACCCTTCCCGTCACCATCAAGATCTCCCACGGTTACACTTCTCGCAGGCTGGGAGGTCGGATTCCCAGTTCCTCCTTGAAAAGTCCAGACTTCCTGAATGGAGTCATTACCCACAACTTCAAATACGTGAATTCGGCCACCATCTTTGTAATCGGTCATAATAATCTCTGGCTTGCCATCCTGATCAAGGTCACTCCCTACACACATATCCCGTACGAACTGATTGAACGTGGAGTCGGCCTTGAGGTAATCATTTGGACCATCAGTTGCCGCTTGCCTCCAGGGACCCGGGACCTGAGCACCAAGCCCCATTACTCCTACAATTGCTACTATTACAACTAACTTCTTCATATATATTACCTCCTTTTGGTATAGGATATCTTCAAAATATTAAAAAATCAACAGATTTTTTGAAAAATTATACCATAACATCTTTTTGCGACGCTGAAGTTCGGAAATGAAACAGCAATTTTATCAATAATCATGTCACAGACAAGAGAGAATTTTATTAATCTTCCAAGTAAAGCATGTTTCTCATAATTATAAAGTTTATAAAATCAAAGAATCCAAACTTTTAAAACATTATTTTAAGCTTGTTTATGCATTGTAATCATTTGACAATTCGTTTTAGGGTCAGTATATTCAGGTTATATATACTTTTTGATAAATATTTCAATTTATACTAATTTGATATTATAAAATTTTTGAAAAGTTAATCCGTTTATATTGAGCCTTAATCCGTTTATATTGAGCCTTAAATGGCTTTAATTTCTATCAAAAAGGAGGTGTATCATGTCAGGTAGTGGTAATGGCAAGAGAGTTCTTGCCATAATCCTCATTTTGGTATGGTTCGTTTTTGCCATACTCCAGGGTCTTGGAGTATTGGGCACCTCTATCCATCCCTTTATAGGTCCCATCCCGTTTTCCTTCTTCTACCTACTCATCATAGGTCTGTGGGGTGTTATCAACGCCATCATCGTAGTAAAGGTGTTCTCTCAGGATTTCTACAGAAAGGCTGAAGAAATCCAGCAGGGAAAATAACCGGAGGTAATTAAAGATGACTCCCGTAACCTGGCTTATTTTGGTTGTTGGTGTATATATGGCCATCGTCGTGGTCATTGGTATTATTGGATATACCAAAACAAAAGCCACAGCTGAAGATTATTATCTTGCAGGAAGAGGACTTGGAACTGTTGTCCTCGTCGGTACCCTGATCGCCACTTACGCAAGTATGTGGACTTTCCTTGGTGCAGTCGGAGGTAATTACAGACTTGGAATTTCCTTCGTCTCCATGATGATGATATGGAACCTCATCTGGCCACTGATGTACTGGTTTATGGGCACAAAGGTCTGGCTACTCGGTAAAAAGTACGGCTACATCACTTACTCTCAGCTGATCAATGATTATTATGATTCCAAATGGCTGGGAATAATCGCATCCATCATAGGAATTCTGGCATTATTACCATACATAGCAGTTCAGCTTAGGGTGGCGGCATAGCGGTTCAAACCTTCACCAAAGGCGGAATTTCGTTTGCTGCTGGTGTTACATATTCATGGTGCTGGTAATTGCTATTGCAGGGTCCAAATCTGTTGTATGGACTGACACATTCCAGGGTATTTTCTTTATCTCGGTCCTACTGATCCTCGCCTTTTATGCTGTACACCTGGCTGGTGGCTGGCACAACATGTTATCGAAAGTCGCAGAAACAAATCCAAAGGTACTGACACCAGGTAAACTAAAATTTGGGATGTGGATTGGCTTTATCTTCACCTGGGGATTTGCCATCCTACTACCTCATATGTTCCAGAGGTTACTTATGGCAAAGGACCAAAGCACAATTGGGAAAGTTACAATTGCCGCATCTATAATTAGTGGATGGGTTCAAACACTTCCTCTTTTCATTCTCGGCGTTGCCTGTACATTGCTCATACCCGGTGTTAAAGGAAAAGCCACCGATTCCATGACAATCATGTTTGCCACAAAATACCTCTCACCATTTCTTGCAGCTGTAGTTGTGGGTGGTGCATTCGCTGCTGGAACCTCCACATTAAACAGTCAGCTACTCACTTCTTCCTCACTGGTCATGAGAGACCTTATAGAAAATCCATCTGGTAAGAAACTTACACCTGGGAAAGAAACTTTCTATGGCAGATTAACAGTTTTAATCCTTGGAATCATCGTTCTGATAATTGCTCTCTTTAGACCCGGTTTGATCGTGCCGGTTTCAACAGCCGGTGTTGCAATCTGTATCTCCGGTTACATGTACCCTTTAATCGGTGTGATTTACTGGCCGAGTGCAAACAAGGTATCCGCATTTCTAAGTATGATAGTGGCTGGAGCAGTTTCCTTTTAACATGGCTGGTTTGGCCGTTCCCACTGAAAATCTACAATGTTCTGTGGGGACTCATAACTGGTGGGATAGTTTTTGCAATCGTTACATTACTTTCTCCTCCACCTTCACAGGAAAAACTTGACAGATTTTTCAAAATAACTTCTTTCTGAACGTTTTTCTGGAGGCTGACAAATTATGATTGAAGACTTGAATTTTGACATTATCCTCCAGGGAATCCCTGCAGTTAGCGATCGAGGGGCTCTCGGTTGGTGTACAGTGGCACTAATACGGTGTAGGGACAAGAAAATACTCATTGACACTGGCTCAAATGGAGATAGAGGGAATCTATTGAGAGGCTTACGAGAATTAGGAATCGGTCCCGAGGATATAAACTATGTAATCCTCACCCATCTCCATTACGACCATTGTCAGAATCTTGAAATATTCCCAAATGCAAAGGTCTTTGTCTGCGAAAGAGAACTTGAATACGTACTCTCCAAAGAATATAAGAAATTTGGTGATCCCTATATCCCTTATGTTTATATAACAGCAATGCATGAGGCTGGAAGATTACAGACCGTAACACCCGACTCTTACATCGAGTGTTTCAAATTTGTACATTTGCCCGGACATACACCTGGAAGTTGTGGAATAATCTATAATAGCGAAGATGGGACAAAGGTGGTCTTTACTGGCGATGCCCTCAAGAATGCATGGGATTATCTGAATAATAAGTTGCCTCCGTCATTTTCTCCTCCTGGAACGGGAAATGACAACTACAAAAAGATTTTCGAGATTTCGAAACTCGTTGTGCCTGGACACGACCGGCCATTCTATCTTGATGACGAGGGAAGGGTAAACTATCTTACCCCTCCAACAATTTTAACGATTAAATTCACACTGGCTGAAGCTGAGGTAAAGAATCAATGGAAAATATAAAAGAATGGGGGGGGCGGCGGCCTGCGGCCGCCGCCCAAATTTAAATTTATTTCTTTTTCTGAATTATCCTACTTTCCTGTATCTTGACTTTCCCTCGAGGAAAAGATCACCACCGTACATGTCATTTGCCACGATCACAGGGAAATCTTCAACATAAAGCTTTCTAATTGCTTCAGGCCCGAGGTCCTCGTAAGCCACAATTTCAACGGATTTTATTCTCCTTGCGAGCAGTGCACCTGCACCACCTACTGCCTCAAAGTACACAGCCTTGTACTTTTTCATGGCTTCTTTGACCTCTTTGCCTCTCTGGCCTTTTCCAATCATTCCTTTAAGACCCAATTCAAGAAGAGGTGGAGTGTATGGGTCCATTCTGTAGGAGGTTGTAGGTCCAGCTGAGCCGATCACATAACCAGGCTTGGCTGGAGCAGGTCCAACGTAATAAATGATCTGTCCCTTGATGTCAAACGGTAGAGGCTCACCCTTCTTGATAAGCTCAACAAGCCTTTTGTGGGCAGAATCTCTTGCAGTATAAATGTATCCTGTTATCAAAACTTTGTCGCCAATTCTCAGGTCGGCGACCACATCATCGGTTAAAGGTGGGGTTATTCTTTTGTATTCATCACTCATTTTTAAACCTCCTATAAAATGGCAACCTTATGCCTGTTTGCGTGGCATTGAATATTGACTGCAACTGGTAATGATGCGATATGGCATGGATAGTATTCAATGTGAACATCAAGGGCTGTCACCGTACCACCAAGTCCCATCGGTCCGATTCCCAATTTGTTAACTTCTTCAAGAATTTCAAGCTCAAGCTCAGCGTAAAAAGGATCAGGATGTCTTTCACCAATTTTTCTGAAAAGTGATTTCTTGGCAAGTATCGCAGACATTTCAAAATTGCCGCCAATTCCGACTCCAACTATTATCGGAGGGCAGGGGTTTCCACCAGCCTGGTCAACTACATCCACCACGAATTTTTTAATACCCTCTCTACCGGCAGCCGGGGCAAACAGTTTCGCAACACTCATGTTCTCACTACCACCACCCTTTGGTGCAAACATGATTTTTAGCTTGTCTCCCGGGACAATGTCAAAATGAATAATCGGGGGGGTGTTATCACCCGTATTCACTCTTCTCAATGGATCTTTCACCATGGATTTTCTCAGGTAACCATCCACATAGCCCCTTCTGACTCCCTCATAGAGAGCGTCTTTGAGATGCCCACCCTTAACAACGACCTCTTCTCCAACTTCAACAAACATGACAGCAGTTCCAGTATCCTGACAGATGGGAATCATTTCCGTTTTCGCAATTTTATCGTTTTCGAGTATCTGTTTCAAAACTTCCTTACCGGTGGGGGATTCTTCCTTCTCGTACGCCTCCTCAAGAACTTTGTACATATCCTCGTCAAGGACTGAATTGGCTTCGATGGCGAGGTTTTTGACAGTTTCTACAATTAGATCATATTCAATTTCTCTCATTTCACATACCTCCTTATACGCTCAATTTTTAATGCTTTACCTGTCAAATTGTCAATCTCTGCAAATATCCCTTCAAGCCCGATTTCCTCCTTTGATGGCTCGTATTTAACCGGCAGTTGTGTAATGAATCTCTGTATGGCAAGTTCGCTCTTTATCCCGATGACTCCTCTTAGACCACCTGTCATACCAAGATCAGTGACATAGCCTGTGCCGCCAGGCAAAATCTTCTCATCGGCAGTCTGAACATGGGTATGGGTTCCAACAACAAGTGATGCCCGCCCGTCAACGTAAAATCCAAAGGCCTGTTTTTCAGCAGTGGTTTCGGCATGGAAATCGACAATAACGATTTTGTTTTTGATACGCTCGTAAATTTCATCAAATTTCCTGAATGGACAATCGATATTCATTACGAAAAGTCGGCCCATTAAATTTATAACCGAGATTTGAAGTCCCGTTTCTGTGGTATATTCGATAAATCCTTTTCCTGGTGCACCAGGTGGGTAGTTGGCAGGTCTGATCAGCATTGGATAATCGTCGATATATTTAAAAATTTCTCTCTTATCCCAGATATGATTTCCACCGGTCATCACGTGGACACCATAACTTTTTATCTCGTCCAGAACTTTCTTTGTCACACCGGCCCCACCTGCAGCGTTTTCTACGTTTGCAAGGATGATATCAACGTTGTATTCGTTTCTAAGGGTGGGGAGAAGTTCCCGGAGGGCCTTTCTTCCTGGCTTTCCAACCACATCGCCTATGAATAGTAGTCTCATTAAAAAATCCTTTCATTAGAATGGAGGGGGATTGGTCCCCCTCCTCTCACTATCTTGCATATTCTACGGCTCGAGTTTCTCTAATAACAGTGACTTTTATCTGTCCCGGATATTCAAGCTCTTCCTCAATTTTACTTGCAACTTCACGAGCAAGGTCAAAGGCCTCAACATCGGAGACCTTATCGGCTTCCACAATAATTCTGAGTTCCCTACCTGCCTGGATAGCGTACGCCTTTTCAACACCGGGGAAACTGGTAGCAATTGACTCGAGTCTTTCAATTCTCTTAATGTAAGCCTCTAAAGACTCTCTTCTTGCTCCAGGTCTTGAGCCGGAAATGGCGTCAGCTGCTGCCACTATAACTGCGTACGGAGACTGAGGATCAACATCTTCGTGGTGTGCAGCAATTGCATTCACCACGAGGTCATTTTCCCCAAATTTCTTGGCAATCTGGGCACCTATAACTGCGTGGGGACCTTCGTACGTATCATCTGCAAGCTTACCTATGTCGTGCAGTAATCCAGCCCTCTTGGCAAGATCTTCCCTTAGACCAAGTTCACCTGCGATTATGCCGGACAATTTAGCAACCTCAATAGAATGTTGAAGGAGGTTCTGACCGTAGGAGTACCTGAATTTCATTTTACCAATGTATTTGACAAGCTCTGGATGGAGACCAGCAATCCCCAGTTCAAGCAAAACCTCTTCCCCGATTTTTTTAATGTACTCGTCGAACTCTTGTTTTACTTTTTCAACTACTTCCTCGATGCGTGCAGGGTGAATTCTGCCGTCCTGCATAAGTTTTTCGAGTGCAAGTCTGGCGATTTCGCGCCTCATAGGATCAAAGGCAGAGAGAGTAACAGCCTCTGGTGTATCATCAATGATTACTTCAACTCCTGTGGCTGCTTCAAATGCTCTAATGTTACGTCCTTCCCTTCCAATGATTCGGCCCTTCATATCATCAGATGGTAGAGGTACAACAGAAACAGATGATTCAGCAGTATGGGATGTCGCACATCTCTGGATGGCGGTGGCAATGATCTCTTTTGCCTCCCTCTCTGCCTTCTCCTTTGCCTCTTCACGTATCTTATAAACAAGTTGCGCTGCTTCATATCTTGCCTGTGCCTCGAGTGTTCTCATGAGTTCAGCCTTCGCCTCTTCACGTGTGAGACGTGCAACCTCCTCTAACTTTTTGGACTCTTCCTGAATCAACTGCTCGAGTCTATCTTCCTTAGCCTTGATACTGCGTTCCCTCTCCTGGAGAGTCTTCTCAAGATTTCTCAACTCTCTTTCTTTTCTTGAGATATTGTCAGCTCTTCTATCAAGTTGATTCTCTCGATCGTCAAGAGCTTTTCTCTCCTTCTCAAGACGTCGTCTTTCCTCGTAAGATTCCTTTTCAAATTTTCTCTTCTCGTTGTACCAATATTCCTTTGCCTTTACTTCTGCATCTTTTTTAATACTATGGGCTTCCTTCTTGGCCTCTTCAATGATTTTTTCGGCACTTCCTCTGGCTTCCTCCAGCCTTTTTATATACTGGGATTTGAAATAGAGTAATCCAGCCGCAAATCCAGCAATCAACCCAAGTATTAAGAATACAACTGAAACGAACATCATTTTTCATCAACCTCCTTTTCCTTTTTTAATTGCTTTTCGTATCCGATATCTACTGGTTCAAATATTTTTACGTCTTTCAATCCTTCGGGAAGATAATCCTGCTCGATCTTCCCTTCATGTCCGTGCGGATATATGTAACCTTTTCCATGTCCAAGCTTTTTTGCTCCTCTATAGTGAGAATCTTTAAGATGTTCAGGAACCTCTTCTCTTGGGTATTTCTTTACAACTTCATGGGCTTTTTTCAACGCCCTGTACACTGTGTTTGATTTTGGGGCTGTTGCCAGGTAAAGCACAGCCTCCGCAATAATTAAATCCCCTTCTGGTCTACCAACCATCTCAAAAGCATTGAGAGCGGACGATGCAACGACAAGCGCCATCGGATCTGCGAGTCCAATATCTTCTGCTGAATGTATGAGAACCCTCCTCAAAATGTAACGAGGATCTTCCCCGGATTCTAAGATCCTCACCATCCAGTATAAAGACGCGTCCGGATCAGACCCTCTTATTGATTTAATGAATGCCGAAATCATATCGTAATGTTCATCTCCTGTCCTGTCGTAGTGAAACGTATGCGAGAGTATAGAATCAACGACTTTTTTATCAATGAGATCTGAACCAGCTACCATGGAGACGAGTTCGAGGTAATTAAGCGCACGACGAGCATCACCTTCAGAGGCAATAGCTATGTGTTTTAGAGCTTCATCCGTTAATTTTAAATTCAGCTTACCCAGTCCTTTTTCTTCATCACCAAGAGCCCTTTCCATTATCAAAACAAGCTCACCGGTACTCAAGGGTTTAAATTCAAAGACGAGCGTTCGAGAAATCAAAGCTTTTGATATTGCAAAGAATGGATTCTGAACCGTTGAGCCAAGAAAAGTCAATGTCCCCCTCTCTACTGACGGCAGAAGATACTCCTGCTGAAGTCTATTGAACCTGTGAACTTCGTCCACGAAGAGAACTGCCCTGTTCCCTGACATTTTGAAATGTTTTTCGGCAAAGGCAATCTTCTTCTTTAACTCAGTAACATTGGACTCTACGGCATTCAGATAGATGAAAGGGGAGCTTGTTCTATTAGCAATGATTCTGGCAAGAGAAGATTTCCCCGTCCCCGGGGGACCATAGAAAATAGCCGAAATAAGTCTATCCTCTTCTATAAGCTTTCTTAAGGGCCTGCCCTCTCCAAGGATATGTTCCTGTCCCACAAACTCATCGAGAGTTTGCGGCAACATCCTTTTGGCAAGTGGGGCAACCCCGTCCTGTTTTTTAACACCAAAAAGATCCAATTATTTTCACCTCCTAAAATCGAACTCAATAAAAGGTTAAAATTCATTCTATACCTTCTAATTTTTTCAAAATACCTTCTATTTTCCTCTCCTGGTCTTTTAGAGTTTCCTTGTTTTTATAACACTCAATTGAAGCGTTCAAAAAGGCCAGAAGTACAATCAATAACCGATTTATATTTTCTTTTCCTCGCGTCTGCTCTTCAATTTTCTGAATCCAATCTTCGATATAATCTCTTATCGCCTGCAGCTCTATCGCCTCCAAGTCTGCTTTTATCGGTATTTCCATTCCGTATATTCTCAACTTTGTCTCAATCATGATCTCTCAAACATCGAAAGTTTAATGGAAATTTTATTCAATTCTTTCTCAAGTTTACTCACTGTTCTGACTAACTTTTCCCTCTCCTTCAACAGTTTTGCCCTATCATTTTTCAGTTGAGCATTTTCATTCCTTAGCCTCTTCACCTCACTAATCAGTTCATCAATTTTCTTCTCGAGCCTATCAAGTACATCATCCGACATCATCTATTCCTCTAATCTGAAAGCCAGATTGTTTTAAAAGACCAATTAGTTTTTCAAATTCCTTATCAACTTCCTCGTCACTCAATGTCCTCTCATCGGATTGAAATTCAAGAGTAAATGTTAAACTCTTTTTCCCCGGAGGTAAAGGTTTACCTGTATAAATATCCAGAAGTCTAAAGTTCTTTAATAGAGGAGACTCAAATTTTTCAAGTATTTTTGCCACCTCAACGTACGGTGTACCCACATCAGTAACTATGGAAACGTCCCTTTTTACAGCAGGGAAAATTGAGAATGGCTTGAATCGTTTACCCTTTATTTCAAGATTCTTAAGGGAAATTTCAAGTACATAGATACTGTCCTTTACATCGTAATAGCGACCTACAGATAACTCACCTATGAATCCTGCATGTGATCCATTAATGATGACATCAGCTCCTACGTTGAGGAATTTCCTTTCTATCGGTTTAAGTTCGTAAGTAAACATGAATTCCTCTGCAAGCGCATCTAAAACTCCTTTTAAATCGTAATAACCGACCTTTTCCTCGTCACTGAAAGGGGTTTTGGGGTATTTACCGGTCATCATTACAGCTATTCGCTCATCCTCTTCTGGCAGTTCTTCTGTCCCTCGCCATAGGAATACCTTTCCAGCTTCAAATACCCTTATAGGAGAAATCCCCCGCCTCCAGTTGGTAGAAACAACCTGAACCACACTCATCGAAAGCATGGGTCTCATAAATTCATAGGATTCGTTAACAGGATTTTTAATTCTCACAGCGTCTGTCCTGGGATAATCAAAAAGATCCAGCTCCTTTTTGCTGACAAACTCGATGGTTTTGACCTCAAAGAGACCCAATTTTACAAGAAATTCCCTTAAATAATCAATCTTCTTCCTCAGCTTTTTACCAACAAGTTCGCCTGATGTGGAAATAATTTTCCCGGGAATGTTATCATAGCCATAAATTCTCGCCACTTCTTCTACAAGATCAGCAGGAATAGAAATATCCTGTCTTCTCGTAGGGACAATTACATCAAATCCTGCCTGTTCTCTATGAACTGTAAATCCAAGATTATCGAAAATTTCCACAACTTTCTTCTCGGGGATTTCATATCCGAGGAGTCTATTTAAATATGATTTTTTAAGAAAGATCCTCGCAGGTCTAATTTCAAGGTAATTAACATCATTAATCGGTCCAACCCTTCCACCAGCGATCTCCATTATCAGTCTTGCTATTCTATTAGAGGCAAGTGGTGGTAATTCGGGGTCAACCTTCCTTTCAAATCTATAGGATGCTTCCGTACTCAGTTTCAGTCTCATGGTGCCCTTTCTAATAATAACCGGATCGAAGTATGCAACCTCCACCATCAAATCTTTCGTATCATCCTTCACTCCAGAGTCTTCACCACCCATTATTCCAGCAAGTGCGATAGGCTTTTCACGATCAGCTATCAAGAGCACGTCATCGCTTAATTCTCTTTCAACACCATCAAGAGTCACGAGCTTTTCACCATTTTTAGCGAATCTAACAACAATTTTTTCATCAACTTTTCCAAGGTCAAAGGCATGGATAGGCTGTCCAAGTTCAAAAAGAACATAATTTGTGATGTCAACAATGTTATTTATCGGTCTCTGACCAATTAAAGCCAGACGGTATCTAATCCAGTGAGGTGAAGGCGCCACCTCAACGTCTTCAATCACCCTTCCTGTGTATCGAGGACATCCGTTGGGAGCCTGTATCTCGATGGGGAACTTTCCAATCCCTGGATCTTCCTCCACACCTACTCTCGGAGGAATAAGATCATCACCCGTTTTCGCCTTTATATCCTGCGCTATTCCTATGTATCCAAGGAGATCACCTCTATTATGAGTAATCTCCAGATCGTACAGGTAATCATCCATCTGGAGGTATGACAATGGGGAATCGCCCGGTTTCATGTCTTCTGGTAGAGCTATGATACTCTCTGAATAATCGGCCAATCCAAGCTCTTCCTCGGAGAGGGGCATTCCATAGGATATAATACCCCGAATCTTGCGCTTATCTATTTTTAAACCATTGGGTAAAACCGTACCTGGTAAAGCATGAACAACCTTCATGCCCACGTGTAATCCAGGAGCCCCTGAGACAACTTGCAAGGAGTCATTGCCAATGAAAATCTTTAAAACTTTCAGTCTGTCTGACTTCGGATGGGGATTAATCTCAATAATTTCTCCAACAACAAGTTTCTCAAGCCCTTCTCCAAGGTACTTGAATTCTTCTACAGGGATTCCAAGAGAATCCAGGAGCTCCACAAGCTCATGTGGGCCTACTTTAAGATCAATATAATCTTTGAGCCAGTTGTAAAGTATTTTCATGGTTTAAAGCTCCTTAATAAATCTGAGGTCGTTTTCATAGAAAAGTCTGATATCTTCTATTCCGTATTTTATCATAGCGATTCTGTCTGGACCGAGACCGAAAGCGTACCCTGTCCATTCTTCAGGATCATAGCCAACAGCTTCAAACACTTTGGGATGTACCATGCCGGCACCAAGGATTTCAAGCCAACCCTCACCCCAGTTCACAAGCACTTCGGTTGAGGGCTCTGTAAATGGGAAGTATGAAGGTAAAAACCTTATTCTCGTTTGAGGTCCAAATAGTTCTTTTGCAAACATTTCGAGGGTCGCCTTCAGATCTGCAAAGGACACATTTTTGTCCACATACAATCCTTCAGCCTGAAAGAATGCTGGAGCATGTGAAGCATCAAATGGATCTTTTCTATAAACCCTTCCGGGATGGAAAACCTTCAAAGGTGGTTTCTTTTTCTTCATCGTCCTTATTTGAACCGGAGAGGTGTGGGTTCTGAGAAGCATTTTATCTGTTATAAAAAGTGTACTCCACATATCACGGGATGGGTGGTACTCTGGTATATTCAAAGCTTCAAAATTATAGTACTCCCACTCGATTTCAGGGCCATCAACAATCTCAAAGCCGAGTCCAACGGCAATTTCAACCAGCTCCTCCATCACCTTGATAAGAGGATGTTTCTTCCCGGCAATAACCGGCTTACCCGGTAAAGTAAGGTCAAGTTTTTTCGCACGCTCTATTTTTTCGAGTTTTTTTCTTGTCTCCTGAATTTTACTCTGTATTTCAACTTTCAATGTGTTAACAGCCTGTCCGAAGGATCTTCTTTCTTCGGGGGGCACATCTTTTATCTTTTTGAGAAGGTCTGTTATTTTCCCCTTTTTCCCCAGGTACTTTATCCTGATATCCTCTAATTCCTTCAGGGAAGAAACCTGATTAAATTCATCCTCAAATTTCTTTCTAATTTCATCGACTCTATCATTCACCTTGCCAACCTCCTTAAAATAAACGGAGGCCCAAGCTTACTTTGAAGCCGGGGCCTCCATTCCTTTTCAAAAAGTTTTTTTAACTCAGGCTTCTATGGCATTTTTTGCGATGTTTGCAAGTTCTTTAAAAGCATCCTTGTCTTTAACAGCAAGTTCAGCCAGAATTTGCCTATTAAGCTTTACCCCGGCCTTTTTAAGGCCGTAAATAAATCGAGAATAACTCAACCCCTCTTCTCTTGCAGCAGCATTAATTCGTGTAATCCAGAGTCTTCTAAAATCTCCTTTCTTATCCTTTCTATGGGCGTAGGAATACTGAAGAGATTTTATGACCGCTTCTTTCGCCTTTTTGAAAGTGCTCGACTTCTGACCATAATATCCCTTTGCTGCTTCCCTGATTTTCTTATGCTTATGTCTTCTAACCGTCCCTGTCTTAACTCGCATTTTTTCTTCCTCCCTTTAATTCAGGTGGTTCTTATTATACCTTAACGCTAAATCCTGTGTCAAACACACATATTGAGTATTCAGAGAATCATGAGAGGGAGAAAATCCCCTGGTATCCTCATTTTTCAAAGGAGAGGCCTTTCAATGGGGAGAGAATTGCATTTATTAAAACTTCAACTTTCGGTCGATACATATTTAGAACAGTTATATAACCACCTAAAACTCGCCTCAATAGTTCCATTTAGAATTTCCTTGAAACCAGCTGCTCTTAGCATTAAAGTATGCTGTTTATTTTGAAAGGAGGTAGTGTATGTGGCGTTACATCATTTTTCTTATATTGTCAATGACCCTCAAGGGAGAATACCTTGTAGAAGTAAAGAATGTAAAGGCAGAGTCCATCCACAATCTTGAACAAAGTGGTAAGGTCGACGTTGTAAATTATCGTAATGGAACCCTCATCGCTATCGTTTATGATAACGGATCGATATTAAAAACTAACGGCTATCATTACACCATATTAAGAGATCTTACTCTTGACAGACAACACTGGTATAAAATCAAAGGTAAAGAAGGATGGCATACATATTCACAATATATAACACATTTCGATTCACTGGCGACAAACCATCCTGACATATGTAAACTTGATACACTGGGTTTTACTACTGATGCATCTCACTGGCCCATTCTATGTCTAAAAATCTCTGATAATCCACAGGAACAT
The DNA here is from genome assembly GCA_026986655.1 of Caldifarciminota bacterium. Classification (GTDB taxonomy): domain Bacteria; phylum Hydrothermota; class Hydrothermia; order B15-G9; family WFZT01; genus WFZT01. The sequence goes on from JALSOD010000314.1 coordinate 16,960, forward strand.
GAATTTGAACCAGAAATAAGATATGTGGGGGTTCACCACGGCAATGAGCAGGTTTCAGGCGAATTGCTCTACCGTTATGCTGCCTATCTGGTGCACAGTTACGGGAGCGATCCAGAAGTTACATACATCGTAAATAACAGGGAGATTTACATTATTCCTGTTCTAAACCCTTATGGATATGAGCATGATACAAGGAGAAATGAAAATGGTGTTGATCTGAACAGGGATTACGGATACCTCTGGGATGGGTCAGGGGGGTCAAGTGAACCATACTCTCAACCTGAAACAAGGATGATATATGAACATGCTCAAAAGCATAACTTTACAGTTTCATTAACCTATCACAGCGGTGCCTTTTATGTGAATTATCCCTGGAATTATACTCCTGTTAGGCTTCCAGACAATCCATTCCTTTATGCAATATCCGCCGCATATGCAGATTCTACTAATTATCCCTTAACCGAAGGGTACGACTGGTATCAGACACGGGGTGATCTCAATGACTATTCCTATGGTATTGATTCTGATCTTGATGTAACTATTGAGCTTTATGATCCTTACGATCCACCTGCGTCCGAGCTTGATTCAATTTTCTTACTAAACCGTGGTGCAATGAACATGTGGGCTATTAAGGGTGGTCAGGGAATAGGTGGATTTGTAATCGATTCAACGACGGGCGATACTATAAAGGAAGCAAGAATCTATGTAGAGGGAATTGATTGGCCTGTTTATACCGATAGAATCACCGGTGACTTTATAAAGGTGTTACTCCCTGGCATTTACACCATTAGAGTTGAGGCAAATGGCTATGTAACAAAGACAATCTCGAATATTGAGGTCTTTAACGATTCATTGACCCATATCGATGTGTACCTTCAGCCTGGGGGTGGGAAGTACGCCTTTAAACCTGTGATGTCTGTGGTTGTAGCAGATAACTATTCAAGAATTCCACGGGACACAATCCTCGTGGGGAACATGCTTGGGCAGCACGATGGTAAGTTTTACTACCTCGGTATTGGGGGTTACGTAGTTCTTGACATGGGTGAGAACGGTATAGCAAATGGCTATCTCAAGGTATACGAAGGAGATGATGGGGCTCCAGATGAAGGTTACTATGTTTATGGCTCCAACAACTGGAATGGCCCGTGGACCCTAATTGGTAATGGTCATGGCACAGAAGATTTTACGTTCAATGGTTCATACCGATACATAAAAGTAGTGGATGATGGAGACGGAAGTGAGAGTGCTCCCAACCCTGGATTTGACCTCGACGCCATCGAAACAGCGAGACCTACAACGCCATACTTTGTGCTTTCTAATGTGATATTTGATGACTCTCAGGGTAATGGGAATGGTATTCCGGACCCGGGTGAAACTCTAGATTTTATTTTTACTGTTAAAAATGTTGGAGCAGACACTGCCTCAAATGTCTATTTCAAGATACTACCAGGTGACAATTATCTAACTATCAGTAATGATTCCATCTACATTGGAACTATTTATCCCAATGACAGCACTGTAGACACAGTCACTTTTTCAGTTGATCCCAACTGTCCCCGTGCTCATGACGATTATATAACTATAAGTGTTCACTATGACAACTCAACTCAGAATATGGTTCACAGCTTCCAGGTCGGCCAGTTGACTCAGTATGATCCCACAGGACCTGATAACTATGGTTATTATGCAGTTGAAAATGTTGATTCTACCTCCCCTGCAAGACCTTCATTCTCATGGATAGAAATCTCGTCAATGGGCACAAATTTAAATTTAGGTGATGATGAAACTCAAACTGTGTCTCTTCCTTTCTCTTTTACCTACTATGGACATTCTTACAATTCAATTAGCATATGTTCAAATGGTTTCATTGCCATGGGAAGCACATCTGAACATCCTTATTCCAACTCAGCGCTTCCGCATCAAGACAACATAATCATGGTAGCCCCGTTCTGGGACGATTTAAATCCAAATTCAAGTGGTGCCGTTATTTATTACTATGATACTCAGAATCATAAATTTATAATTGAGTGGAGTCAGGTCCCACACTACGGTGGTTCTCAAGAATATACATTCGAGGTCATATTCTTTGATCCTCAATACTATCCAACGTCAACAGGTGACGGCTTGATCCTCTTCCAGTACCGGAATGTTCCTGATGCCAGTTCATCCACAATTGGAATTGAAAATCCCTCAGAGTCCGACGCTCTTCAATACTGGTACAATGGTCAGTCAGATGTAACTGTAGCGGGGCCAACAAATGGCCGCGCTGTTTTATTTACAACATCTCCAGATGTAGCGATCTACGAAAGCCCATTGCATCAAATTTCTTTAAAATTTGCTGTAAGTCCGACCGCGGTATTTGGTCAAACAAATATAAGATTTGCAATTCCAACTGCCTCGGAAGTAAACTTAAACATATATGACGTTTCAGGAAAAATTGTGAGAAGAATATTAAACAGTAAACTTCCAGCAGGAGTTTACAAATTCAACTGGAATGCTTCAGGCAGGAACGGTGCAAGAGTTCCTGCAGGTGTTTACTTTGTGAGTTTACGGGTAAACGGAAAGAGGTTAACAAAGAAGATCCTTGTTATAGGTAACAAAAATAGGAGGTAGTGCGTATGAAGTATGTAAAACTCATCCTGACCCTCCTGATTGGGTTAGGGATGGTACATGCAAAGTATGTAGCTTTTGGCCCTGGTGAAGGTGATCCTGGGGTCAAAGTGCTGTCAAGTTCCGCAAACGGTATTGACCTTAATGTAACAATACCCGGAGTGGAGATCTCGACTGTAAAACTGGAGAAGGGTGAATTCGCGGTGCTAAAACTTGGTGATTACGGATTCACGACTGAATTAGGGAAACCACAAATCCCTGTGATTACCAAACTCATCGAAGTACCTTTTGGCGCCAGAGTGGAAGCAAAAGTTCTTGATTACAAAGAAGGTTCAATGTTTATTACATCGAGAGTGAAGCCCGTACAGCCTCCAATTCCTAAAGTTCCCAATCCTCAGGTACAATTCACCATGGACAATCAATTTTATTCAACTGATGCGTATTATCCCACCAAAATAGTCGAAGTCCATGATGCGGGGATATTGAGAGGACACAGATTGGTACTCCTGAGTATCTACCCTATTGCATACAATCCAGCAAGAGGTGAGATCAAATACTATAAAAATCTTGAAATCCAGGTAAAGTTTATCGGTGGTGACTATGGGGAAACCCAGAGAAGAATTTTCCACCACTATTCAATGGCCTTCGAGGAGAAAATCAGAAAGGATGTTATCAACTACGGAGTATTTGAAAGTGGAAAACCTGCTCTCACTCTGCCCATTGACTATCTCTTCATCGTTCCAGATGAATGGGTAGATAGTATCACACCACTTGTAAATTTGAAAAAATATCAGGGGTATAGAACCATCGTTGCGACACTGTCACAGACCGGAACATCCACTGATGCGATCAAGAACTACATCCAGCAGATTTACGATGATCCCACAAGAAACCTGACCTTTGTTCAGTTGATTGGTGATGTTGAGCAAATACCTAACTGGACAGGACAGGGAACCGACAATCCAGCTACTGACCTTTACTACACCACTCTTGAAGGTAGTGACTACTTCTCTGATGTTTACATTGGAAGGCTCAGCGTTCAGAATGAGAGTCAACTTTCTACAGTAGTCCATAAGATTACAAAGTATGAGCTTGTTGATAACTGGTCCAACGGTACAAACTGGGCAGGGATAGCCTATTTCATGGCATCAGACGACGGTGGACACCACCAGGTTGCAGAGAGCACACATACTTACTGTATGAGGATAGTGAGAAGACATGGAATGCAGACAGATTCTCTCTGGTACTATTACAACTCAGGAACACCTGTTGCTCAGGCACTGAATGAAGGAAGGAGCCTCGCCATTTATTCGGGTCATGGTGGCACGACAGAATGGGCTGGACCTCCATTTTCGTCCAGCGATGTTTACAATCTACAAAATGTTGACATGCTCACCCATGTGGAGAGTTATGCGTGCGTTACAGGACAGTACACTCAGTCAGAATGCTTCATGGAGGCCTGGTTGAGGGCTCCAAACGGTGCAATTACTGCGATGGGATCCTCTGTTACATCATACTGGGATGAAGATGACATCTTGCAGAGAAGAATTTTTGACGAGTGGTTTGATTCGACCTACTACTGGGTAGCTGGGAATATTGTCCAGGGGAAAATAGCTCTATATGAACATTACAATGGAGGAGGAAATTCCCAGAGATACTTTGAGATGTACAACCTTTTCGGTGACCCTTCTACAGATGTGTTCACAAATCCCCCGGTAAACCCAACGGTTGGCGTGGCTGGAGCCATTCCTATAGCACCCAGTCAAGTTCAGGTATCCGTACATTCGAGTGGCAATCCTGTCAACCTTGCCCTTGTAACATTTGTTCAGAATGATTCCATTATTGGCCAGGGATACACAGATTCAACAGGTTATGCCTACATTCAGGTATCACCAATAACAGGTGGCCCTGTTGAGATTCACGTGATTGGACACAACCTTATTCCCTACATGACAACAATCAATGCAATATCTAATGGTGCTTACGTTGGATATGTAAGAGATTCTATAGCAAATGATAACAACGGAAACGGCTTGCTGGATGCAGGCGAGCAGGCCAATTTATTCATTCTTGCAAAGAACTATGGGAACAATGCTGCCAATGCAGTTTACGGAATTCTTTCAACGGATGATTCCTGCGTGACTATTTCAACTGACTCCGTGGACTTTGGAAATATTGGATCGGGCGACTCCTTATGGTCACCCACGCCTTATGTAATTTCTGCGAGCCTGAATACTCCTGATCAGCATAACGTAATGTTTACTCTCCAGTTCCATGATGCGAACGATTCTGTATGGACATCCCATT
>JALSOD010000315.1 GCA_026986655.1 Caldifarciminota bacterium
TAATTGACAGAAGTGAAAATTTTGACCCAGATGTGCCTTTAATTTCGCTTTTGAAGGTCAAAGTAAAAAACTACACCCCTGATAAATGTCCCCTGTGCAAAGCAGGAGTTCCCCTTACAAAACCTGGAAGCAGAACTTTTAAGTAGCTTTCCTCTTACTTTGCCTGGGGTCCCCCGGCTGGTGAAATTAGTCTATTAGCGGAATAACACAGATAAACCTTAACTCATCGTCTCCTGTATTTTTAAATTGATGGTATTCGAGGGGCTTCACAAATATAGCATCACCTTCTTTGAACGGTAGAGTATCATTTTCGGATACGAGCTCTCCTTCACCACTCAATATGAAAACTTCGTGCTCCCACGGATGCGAATGGAATGGAGTATGTCCACCTGGTTCCACTGAGAATAGTCTCATGGCAAAGTTAGGGGCTCCTTCTGGTTTTGATATAAGCCACCTAACTCTTACGCCCTTACCTTCATTTACCTTTTGTTCGAGGACCTCTTTATAGTTTCTGATAAGAGCCATCTTTAAACTCCTTGAGCTTATGCTAAAATATTAACCAATTTCTCTTGATATGTCGAGATTCTGACCATGGGTTGTGAAACAGCTCCTCCTCTGTTATCCTAACATCTCATGGAAACCATCAGAGGAAAAGTTGTTTACCAGATTTTCAAAGCCCCAGATGGATACACTGTTCTGGACGTGAAAACCAAGGAGGGATATCTCACAGTAGTGGGATTTTTCGATGAAATAGCCCTGGACACCGAATACATTTTTAAAGGTGAATGGAAAACAAGCAAGAAGTATGGCCCGTATTTCTTTGCTAAGACTCACGAGATCACCATTCCAGATTCGGAAGCAGGTTTAATTACATTTTTGACCGGATTTATCAAAGGTCTCGGCTATAAAAAGGCACAGATGCTTGTAAAAAAGTTTGGGTCAAAGAGACTACTTGAGATTCTCGATTACGAGCCGGAAAAATTAAAAGAGGTCCCGGGGATCGGTGACAAAACACTCCAGATGATCAAATCTTCATGGGAAGTATACCGTTTTTCAGGAAAAGCCCTGTCATATCTCACGGAACTTGGAATAACACCCAAAATGGCATTGAAAATTTATAAACAGTATGGAGAGAAAACTGAGGCAATTCTTGAGGAAAATCCTTACATTCTCACCGAAATATGGGGAATTGGTTTCAAAAAGGCCGATTATCTTGCAAGAAAAATTGGTGTTGCTCCCGATGATCCACGTCGAATAAGAGCAGCAATACTCTATGTTCTCCAACAGGCAGGTGATGAAGGGCATACTTACCTCCCACAGGAAGAATTTCTCTTAAGAATCAATGATATCGAGATAACAAACATCTCACTGGTTGAAACAATCGCTGAGGAATTAAGCTCTGAGGGAAAAATTTTTCTTAATGACGGAGTAATAGCACACGGAGCTTTTTACACTATGGCAAGCTACATTCTGGACAGACTTGTACTTTACTCACAAAAAAATTCCAATGTAGAAATCCATGATTATGAGAGAATTAAGAAAGAAATTTTGGAAGAAACGCAAAGAAAGATGGGAGTGTCATTATCAGAGAGACAGTTAAATGCCGCTTTGCTACCGTACTTCTATGACTTCTCCTTAATTACCGGCTATGCCGGTACAGGCAAGAGTCTCATCTCCAGGGTAATCCTCAATCTATGGGACAAACTTGGCCTGCGGTATGAAATATGTGCCCCTACAGGTAAAGCCGCAAAAAGATTGAGTGAACTTACAGGCAGAAAGGCCCGGACGATCCACAGATTATTAAAATTTAACGGCGAAAAGTACGAATATAACTCAAGTAATCCACTTGACGTAGATGCTGTACTTGTTGACGAAGTCTCCATGGTCTCCATGCCTCTCTTTTATCGTTTACTCAATGCATTACCACTACACGCAAGAGTGGTTCTGGTCGGTGACCCGGCACAGCTTCCAAGTATTGGACCGGGAAATATCCTACAGGACTTGCTCAGCATGAGGTTTCCCAATGTAACTCTAACCGAGGTTTACAGACAGGGAGAAGGTTCTACCATCGCACTAAATGCAAAGTACGTGAGAGAGGGGAAGATACCCCAAATCACGGATAGCCCCGATTTCATCATCAATTATTTCGAAAACGATAACCTTTACATTGACAGAATAAAGGAAACTTTACTTCAATATGGGACCTCGATCCAATTAATAACCCCGCAAAAAAGAGGAATTCTTGGAACAAAAAATCTGAATTTTATCGCCCAACAGATTCTCAACCCACCTTCTCCGGACAAGATCGAGATAAGGATTGGAGACAGAATTTTTAGAGAAGGGGATAAAGTTATTCAAACGGTTAATGACTACGATAAAATCATCTTCAACGGAGAAATTGGTGAAATTTATTCACTTAACACGGACAAGGAGATTGCGATTTTGAGATTTGAGGATGGTGACGGTGAAAAATATATCGAATATTCTTTTGACGAACTACGAGATGAGACTGACCATGCGTACGCCCTGACAGTTCACAAAGCTCAGGGATCTGAATTTGATGTTGTCCTTCTGGTGATGAGTATATCCCACTACCTATTCCTGCACAGGAACTGGTTTTATACAGCAATAACAAGGGCGAAGAGGGTTTTAAACCTCTTCGCCCACCCCAGGGCAATAAGAATTGCTGTAAAGAACGTTAAACCTTCGAAAAGATACACCCTTCTGAATTTACTAAGCAAAAAACTTCCATAATTCTCTCACCATGTGCTCCGTGTACTGAGTACTAATTAACCTTTTATCGAGTTTCTTGATCGCTTCAACGAATACATCCACCACGTAGGGGTCAAAAGCAAGATTTTTCTGTGATACTATGTAATCAAGCGCCTTCTCCCATGACCAGGGAGCACGATAAGGACGCTCTGTTGTAAGTGCATCGAAAACGTCTGCTACTGAAATAATTCTTGCACACATGGGAATGTCATCACCATAAAGACCCTCAGGATAGCCAGAGCCATCAAATTTCTCGTGATGATAGAGGATACACTCTTTTACGTTTCCCCATGGGAATTCTATATTCTTTAACTGTTGTACAGCGTAAACAGGATGTTTTCTGATTTCCTGATACTCCTCCTGCGTCAATCTCCCTGCTTTTCTAAGAATTCTGTCTGAAATCTTTAATTTCCCAATGTCGTGTAAAAAACCACCGATTATAAGACCTTTAAGAGCAAGCTCATCACCTTGATAAATGATCTTCCCTATCTGAAACGCATAATAAGTGGTTCTTGCAGAGTGACCGAGTGTGTATGGATCTTTGTCTTCCACCTTGGATCCCCACTGAATCGCGATTCGAATGAAGTTGCTTTCAATCTCCTCAATCCTGTTCCTAACCTTGTGTTTATAAAAATTACTTGCCTCGAAAAATTTTCTCGCCTTCGTAAGATACTCTAAGGACTTTTGAAGGTCATCCTTATCTTTGTAAATCAGTCCAAGCTCGTTATAAACGAGACCCTCGGCATAGGCGTGATTTATCTCCTTCCCGAGGAGCTTTGCCTTTTCAAGAAGTTGAATAGAAACTTCATCCTCCCCCATTTCCCTCCAAAGCTTGGAGAGATTTATGAGATAGTGAATTTTAAAAAACTTGTCATCATGGGGGAGCAAATATCTAATTTTTCTAAGTATTTTCCTGGCTTTCACAGTTTTTTTCAAAAGAATTAATAAATATGACAGATTAAGAAATACACTTATTTGTGTTCTTATGTTTACACTATCCAAGTTTACAATCTCTTTTTCTGCTTTTTCCAAGTAATAAAGGGCTTTCGTCAAATCATCTGTTTCATAATAAATATTCCCGAGATTAACTAATGCAGGGATAAAAAACTTCTTTTTCTCTTGTACTGTAAAATCGGAATGTCTATCGAATAAGGTGATTATATTTATCAAATATTTTTGAGCTTTGACTATATCTCCTTTAAGCATGAAAATTACAGCCTTATTGTTCGTTATAGTTAGATTAAGTGTTCTTATTTCATAATCCGTATTATTAAAAACCTCTGAAGATAAGATTTCCTCGGCTTTGCTATAATAATACAAAGCCATATTCAATTTATCTTTGGCCTGATATAAATTTCCCAACTTTAGATACTGATGACACATCAAGACAAAATTTCCTTTTTTACTTGCACAATCAATAGCTTCTTTTATATATTCTTCTGCAACTTTAAAATCACGTTTAATTGCAAACAGATACCCTATTTTACCTAAGAACTTACATTCTCCATCAGTTTCTCCTTTACTCCTTTCTTTAATTAATAATTTTTTATAACATTCAATAGCTAAATCTACATCCTGCTGTATCTCATATTTCTCACATTCATTCTCTTTATTCACGGTATTTCCTAAAGGATCATTTATTACTTGCACTTTTAAATATACTTGATGTAATTCATCTTATTATTCACTCTATCGATGTGGAGTTTTAAACCATGGGTTTCCGATATTTTTATAGCTTTTTGAAGCAGTTCTTCCGCCTCAGCTTTATGACCATATTCAACGGTCAAATCGCAAGCTAATTCATATAATCTAACTAATTTTTCCCAGTTTCCGATCTCACTAACAAGTCCAATAGCTTCATCTAACATTTTTTTAACTGATTCATAAGGCTCATTGAGTTTTACAGAAATTTTGGCCAAAACTATGTAAGCATCGGCCATCCAACTTTTACTTTCTTTACCATTCACCAATTTGTAAAAATTCAATGCTTTATTAGCGAACACACGACTAACTTCGTATTCTCCAATTTCATAATATAACTCAGATTTTCCAAGGTATATATGGGCTAAAAGATCGTATCTCTTGAGTTTTGCCGCGATTGTATGGGCTTTCTGGTAGTAATCCTGTGCCTTGCCAAACATTTTTTTCTCTTTGAATAAATTACCGAGGTTGGCTAATATTCTTCCGGTTATACTTGAATTAGGTTTTACATTTTCATATATAGATAAAGCTTTTTGTAAAAACATTAAGGCTTTATCATGGTCCATATTAGCTATGGCGTGGTAAATAGCAACATTATTGAAAGCTGAAGCCAAGCACACTATCTCTTTCAAACGTTCTCCTATATATATAGCCTGAGTGTAATATTTTTTAGCCTCTTCGAAGTTGCCCATTTTTAAATGTAAATTCCCAAGTTTAACGAATGCCTTGCATTTTAACTCTTCAGAGTCACCCACAATCTCTAATGTTTTCTTCAATATCTCGACAGCTTCATTGAGATTCCCCTCCTTATGTAAAATTCTATGCATCATATCGAGTATTTTGTATTTAACTTCAATTTTGTACTTTGAAAATTCTTCAGAATTCAATAATTTATTGGTGATCTCCTTTGCACTTTTGAAATCTCCAACCATGATAAAAATTTCTACAGCCTCAAGAGAAATAGAAACCTTCTCTTCATATGATACTTCATCTTTTAACTTTTCATAGAAATAATTGATATAATATGTCAAATCATCTTTACCCAACATGGCTTTTATACTCCTCCCATAATTTACCTCCAATTATGTTCAATAGTATTTTATATGTGATAAAAAATCATTGGGAGCCTTTTTAGGGCTCCCAATGAATAATTCCATCTTCATCATAACTATCTATCGGAATCAATAAAGGTAAATCCGCTGAATGTCTCATGTATACTAACCTAATTCTGTCAGAAATCAAATAAAAAACCTCATCTTCTCTACTAAAATAATTAACTGCTCCATTTTCTTTGTTTTCTTGCATTTTGTCTTTGTAATAAAAGTTCTCATACATCTCGAAAATCATGGTTCATCTGGGTCTATGATAATCCAAACGGTAAAATGGCTTGTGTTGTAAGTCACTGTCATATTGTTGCCATCGATCGTGACTGTCGAAGGAACCACTACCCATTCACCCGCATTGGCATCATACCAGGCAACTTCTATCTCATCTGGATCAGGGA
>JALSOD010000316.1 GCA_026986655.1 Caldifarciminota bacterium
CGATAATACTAAAGCCATGACCTATGGCCTCACCCCCTATCAAATTGAACAGGAAATCAACGCAGCGATGCTCGGAAAAATTGCCACAAGGTATCGCGAAAAAGGGGAAGAAATTGATGTTAGAGTCATCTATAAACCGAGCTCAAGAGATGATATTGAAAAACTACTATCAATCCCCCTAAAAACCGCAATGGGCACGGTGATTCCTCTGAAAGAGGTGGCACACATCACCTATGCACTTGGCCCAGTGAAAATCGACCGTGAGAAACAGTCCAGAATGATCGCCGTTCTTGCAGACGTGAAAGGCAGAAGCGTCGGGCAGGTCAGTATGGACATTGAGAAAGAATTGAAGAAAATCTCACTTCCCCAGGGGTTAAGCATTAGCATGGGGGGTGAGTTTGAGCAGATAAAAGAGATGATCAAGGATATGATCTTCGCCATGATTGCAGCAGTTCTGTTGATTTACATGGTTATGGCAGCTCAGTTCGAATCCTTTAAGGATCCGTTCATCATTATGTTTACTCTTCCACTTGCGATTATAGGAGTAATTCTCCTGCTGTATCTGACTCACACAACTGTTTCCGTGCCCTCTCTTATGGGAACTCTAATTCTTTCAGGAATTGCGGTAAACAACGCCATTGTGATGATAGACTTTATCAGACAGCTGATGGCAAAAGGTATGGATAGATTTGAGGCAGTCGTGGAAGGAGCATCTATCAGATTGAGGCCAATTCTAATTACGGCGTTAACAACAATAATCGGTATGCTTCCGATGGCAGTCAGTCACTCGGAAGGTTCAGAGATGAGGGCGCCAATGGCAATTGCAGTCATTGGAGGGTTATTGACAACAACATTCCTAACTCTGTTCATTATTCCTGTTGTTTTCACCATATTTGAGGGGATCAGACATCCAGAAAGAGTGAAGAAATAAGATTTTTGGGATGGGGAGAATGTCGGGGCGGCCGCCTAAAAGGCGGCCGCCCCTATTAAAATTCATGCAATTCCTCTCACCATACCTTAAAATTTTCACATGTCTTCTCGGATCATCAAAAAAATCAAATTCCTCGCTTCAAAGAGAGGTGATCTTATTACTGAAGAATTTCTTATCGCATTCGTTGAAAAATACAGTGATCTCATCCAGTCAAGAGACGCAGAAGGACTCGTTGAAATTATGGAGCTGGAGGATCCGCTATTTAAAGAACTCGTATTTTCCGGCAAAAATATAAAGGGGAAAAAGTTTGACCAGTATTGGCTTGAAAAACTCAGAAATTTCAAACTATGACTAAAATCCTCATCTCTGCAGGTGAACTATCCGGTGATCTTCACGCATCAAGACTCGTCAAAGAGATCAAAAAAATTGCACCAGACGCAGAATTCATTGGATTTGGGGGCCCCCTCATGAAAAAGGAAGGGGTTAAACTCCTCTACTCCATTGAAGATCTCGACATTGTTGGCTTTCAGGAGGCAATTCTAAAATACAACAAAATCAATGAGATTTTGAAAAGTCTTGTAAGGGCTGCAAGGAATAGTGTGGACGCAGCAATTATGGTTGATTACCCAGGCTTCAATCTAAAATTAGCAAGCAAACTGCACAAAATGGGTATAAAAACCTTCTATTACATTGTCCCACAGGTCTGGGCATGGGGAAAATGGCGCGTTGGATTATTAAAAAAATACATTGACAAAGCTATTGTAATTTTGCCGTTTGAAGAGAAATTTTTGAGGATGTATGGCATTCAGGCAAACTATGTTGGTCACCCAATCATTGATATTATCAAAGAGGATAATGATTACATTCCGCGGGTTGATGGAAAAATTCATATTTCGCTTTTGCCAGGGTCAAGAAAAGATGAAATCAGAAGACTACTCCCGAAGATGCTCGCCATAAAAAAAAGAATTGAGGAAAGGATACCAAACACGATCTTTCTCCTGTCGCTCTTGATGGAAAGTGTTCCAGATTATTTAAAGGACGAGCCCAATATAAAAATTTTCAAAGGCAGAGCAAGGGCTGTCATAAGGGCATCCGATTTTGTAGTCGTTGCATCCGGAACGGCAAGTCTCGAAGCCGGTCTTCTTGGGAAACCAATGGTTGTTCTCTACATGCTGAGTGAGGTCTCCTGGCTACTTGCCAATTTGATTGCTAAAGTTCCCTACGCAAGTTTGGTGAACCTACTTCTTGGTAAAGAGGCGGTTCCAGAGATTCTTCAACATATCAACCCTGTTAGGGTCGCTGATTGGATCGTTGACACTTTAAAAAAACCCGAAGATTACAATAAAATTAAAGAGGAGCTCTCAAAACTCCCAATTATTCTTAAATGGGGAGGTGCAGCACAGAGGGCTGCAAACATTATTATTAACGAAATAGGAGGTCAAAAATGAGTAAAATGCTCGAGCTCATTAGAATGTTACCCGACGAGATTCTTGAAGCTGTGAATTTTGAAATTCCTCAATTTGAGAATGTAGGGAATATTGTTTTTGGCGGGATGGGTGGTTCGGGTATCTCTGGAGACCTCGTTTCAAGTATATTTAAAGATGCAAAGATCCCCATGACAAGTGTCCATGATTATACCCTTCCTGGCTTTGTGGGGGCGGATTCTCTTGTAATTGTAACAAGCTATTCAGGCAATACCGAGGAGGCCCTGAGCATTTACAACCATGCAAAAGAGTTGGGTGCAAAAATATTCGCAATATCAAGTGATGGAAAACTATATGAACGCACACAAAAAGATGGGGTTCCAGCTGTTAAAGTGCCGGAAGGATTTCCACCAAGAACAGCGCTTGGATGGCTTTTTGTCTCCTCATTTTTAACTGTGGCACATGCAATCGGTGAGGATATTGGAAAATTGAAAGAGGAGCTCAAAAACGTGGCGGAATTCTTAAAAAATCTTCAAACGGAATTTGAAGACCTCGATTCCGTCGCCCATGACCTTGCAAACAAATTCTACCTCAGGATTCCCATTGTTTACAGTTCATCAAGGTTTTTCCCTGCTATCTACCGATGGAAAACACAGATTAACGAAAATGCAAAGGCATTTGCTCATGTGGCTGAGCTCCCGGAAATGGACCACAATGAAATAACGGGAATCATCAAACCGGAGGAGCTCGTGGAATACCTATGGGTCGTTTTCATCAAAGATGTAAATGATAACGAAAGGATCAAATTGAGAGTACAGGAAACTGAGGATTTGATAAGGGACTCTGTCATGGGTACTACCATCATTAAGCCAAAAGGAGAAACCCTCCTCGAAAGGATATTTTATGTCATATATCTTGGAGACTATATCAGCTATTTCCTGTCTGTTAACTACAACGTTGATCCAATATCTATTCCAAGAATTGATGAGCTAAAAAGGAGGTTAGCAAAATGAAAGTGGTTATCCCGGTCGCAGGCGCAGGTACACGGCTACGTCCTCACACCTTGACCACTCCCAAGCCACTCCTGCCCGTGGCAGGGAAACCGATAATTGATCATATCATTGAATCGATTATTTCACTCAAATTCTCAGAGTTAATCCTTGTTACCGGTCCCGACAACGGAGAAATTTTTCATCATGTAAAACTCACATGGCAGAGCAAATTCAATGTTTCAAGGGCTATTCAAGAAGAAAAACTTGGACTTGGACACGCAATCTTTCAGGCAAGAAATTTATTTAGTGAAGGTGAGGATATATTCATCATCCTTGGGGATACGATAATTGAAGGGCAATTTGACGATTTTGTAAGTGAGAAAAAGGATTTTCTTGGGGTCAAAAAGGTCGATGATCCTTCTAACTATGGAATTGTCGAACTCGACAAGGATGGGAAAATCGTTTCTCTTGAAGAGAAGCCACAACATCCCAGGAGCAATCTTGCCATTGTAGGAGTTTACTATATCAGTGACGCTACAAAACTCTTTGAAGCCATCCAGTACATAATTGCCAACGATATTAAAACTAAAAATGAGTACCAGATAACAGACGCGCTTAGAAAGATGGTAGAATCAGGATGGATCTTCTACACCAAGGAAATCTCAAATTGGTACGACTGTGGTAGAGTTTCAGAGATTTTGAAAACGAATAGATTTTTGCTTCAGAAAAATGGTAGCACGGTGGATTCAAGCGTAAAGGTTGAAAACAGCGTAATAATCGACCCTGTCTTCATCGATAAAGGGGTTTCAATAAAAAATTCAATCGTGGGTCCATACGTCCATATTTCTGAAGGAGTAAGACTTACCAACGTGATGGTGAAAAATTCTATCGTACTCGAGAATGCGACAGTTGAAGAATCCCAGTTCGACATGTCAATCGTCGGAAAACATGCAAAGGTGAGAACCGCATCTATGAAGCTGAATATTGGAGATTACTCCGAGCTGGATATGGGGAGATGAAGCTCTTCCTTGTTTCCACGTCTCCACGTAGACGGGAAATCCTTGAAAAATTTGGGTATGAATTTGAAGTACTAAAACCCTTCAAAGAGGACAAGATATTCTTCAAGAATAAATTTGATCCCGTTACTGTACTAAAGTTAGCAAGAAGCAAGCTTGAATACATCGATGTAGAAGAAGGTGTACTTCTCTCCGCCGACACAGTAGTGGTAGTTGATGACCGTATTCTTCCAAAGCCGACATCTATTCAGACTGCAAAGAAATTTTTAAGAACCCTGTCAGGAAGGGTCCACAGAGTATACACGGGTTACGTTGTTAGAAGGTATCCGGCAGGGACCGAAATTGGTAAGGTAGAATGTACAGAAGTGAAATTCAAAGAATTGACAGAATCTGAGATTGAAAAACTTGTGGGAGTCGAAAATCCGCTTGATAAAGCGGGAGGGTATGCAATTCAGGGATTCGCAGGGTTATTTATTCAATGGATAAAGGGAGATTACTTCAACGTGGTTGGACTTCCGATTTCATCGGTATACCAATCTCTAAAGACCTTTGGAATTTTGCCTCAGTGGTTAAAATCAAGATGAGTACGTGAAAGAATTTTGAAATTACCTTCCCAGACGCCTGTGTTGATATTAGGAATAAAAGCTGTGTCACTCCATTCGGGTCCACTAACAGAAATGATCTCTGCCTGAAGCGAGTCTCTCACCTGCTCCATCACTATTTCAGTATCTACCAACACGGTGTCTAATACCGTATCCATATTTTCTGTAGCAATAAATTCGAAATAACTCGCATGCTCCGGTCTTTCCCATGAAATTTTTAAAGAATCACCGCTAATTATGTACTGGTAGTTGAGATTTCTCGGCGATGGCGCGACCTCGGTGAAATTCAAAAGCTCGTCCATTAATTCAACTCTCAAATGGAAAGTATCAATGTCCACACTGAGATTTTTCGTGTAAACTCCAGGATTATCGCTATTAAGCATTACTCCGTTAATCAGAACAGTTGCTGAAGTAACCGGGGCATCCTGGTATTTCTTCCTGAGATATATTCTTGCAAAACCCGTGTTGAGATCAATATATCCGTCAACAGATACAGTATCAGGCACAAGTCCCCAGTATTTAACATCGCATGATGTAAAGAGAATCAAGATCAGCAAAAAGGCAAGTTTCTTCATTCTTTCAAGAGAATGTAAATTCCTGCAGCAATGATGGTGATCGGCACCGCCAACTTCCAGATGAAACTCATACTGTAAAATTCGCCGAAGATCAGAACAACTCCGATTATTATTAGAACAATCGCACCAAGCTTCTCGCGTCTTTTCTTCTCCTCATCTACATCAATGACCTCCTCCTGTGGCATCTCAGCTGGCTCCTGGGGAATCATAATCCACCCAAGAATATAGATAATGAGACCCACTCCGTAGATAAACAGTAACACCATCAACAATCTCACGATTACGGGGTCAATATCAAAATATTCGGCAATACCTCCACAAATTCCAGCAATTATTTTGTTGTGCCTCGATCTGTACAATCTCTTTGTTGCCATAATCAGTTCTCCGAATTAAATTTATAAGTTAAATACTACACGAAAGGAGGTA